>JAITEW010000088.1 GCA_031281855.1 Treponema sp. | reverse complement strand
ACAAATAAGCGGTGTTCATGTACAACATTACCCCCTTGAAGCAAATTTGTACCGGATTATCGGGGCTTTCCCGAAACCAGCCGGGTTTTGAGAAGGGCTCTATCCTTACCGGACCTAATCATAATACCACAGGATTTGATTCCTGGCAAGCGTTTTTTTGATTTTTTTCAATTCGGAAGCGGGGAAACCGCCGAAGCGCTGAAAAACGGCGTCTTACTCAGGCGAGGCTTTCCCGAAACCGACCGGAGTTTGGGAAAGGCTTGGTCCTAAAGCTCCTTTAAGATAGAACTTTTATACCTGCGTTATAAAACGTTTATATGACGGATATAATCATTACACTGGAGCTCTATAAAAAACGGACCCGGTTCTTTAAAAAACGCATCCAACGGTTAGAAAAACGGTCTGTTTTGACAAAACAACCCGGTGGTTAGCCCTAACGACGGACCGGCATGCTAAAAAAATGTGTCATTCTGACCCAAAAACCCGCCTCTAAGCAGGAACGTTTCATAATCCGGTTCCGTTTTCCCGTCCCTCAAGCGTAATTCCCAATTAACGGAGCCCAAAAACACTCTATTTTAGTGTATTTTTATAACCTCACAGTGTAACGTTGCTATGCCCGGCATAAACGTTTTATACCGGCAGTATAAAGCTTTTATACTCCGGTGTTTTTTCACTATGATCTGCGGCGATTATCCCTCACCGTACCTCAAAATCAACCGATGCCGCGCTGTTTTCGTCTTCTACGGTGACCGTGTGCTTCCCTTTTTCCAGGCCCAGGGCGAAAACCCCGGCGTGGTTAAGGCTTCCCTGGAGGGCGTTGTCCATGTAAACCAGAGCGCCTGGGCCGAAACCTGCGGTCTCAAGGCGCAGGGCCTGGGCGTCTTGGGGAAGGCCGGGGTCGGCGTAGAAGACCGATCCGGGCAGAGGGAGACGGATACTGCCGCTTCCTGTCTGCCTGATCCTGCCGGAACGGAAACGCTCGGCAAGCCAGGACTGGTACTCCTGGGGGTAAAAGACGCCTTCCCGGGTGTGCCAGGTGCAGACGCCGGGTATCCTGTTCCGTTCAAGCTGCTCCCGGACAGTCCCGGCGCAGTACGGGCCGGCTGCCATCCCGGAAAGGGCGCAGATCAGCGTTTCCTCAGCCAGCGCCGGGACAGGGCCGCCGGGGTTTTCGCGGGGCCCTTCTTTCGCGGCTGCCGGGACGGATTGTTCCATAGCCGCCAGGAGCCGGGAAGCAATCCGCGCGGGAATGGAACTGCCTGTGCGGCCCACAACGGTTTCGCCTGAAAAATTGCCCATCCATACGCCTACGGTAAAACGCCTGGTAGCGCCCAGGGCCCAGATATGCTGGAACTGGTTGGCGGTTCCTGTTTTGAACATAGACCCGAAGGGCGTTGCCAAAACAGGAGCCGGGCCGAAGCCGATAAAACGGCTGGACTTGTCCGAAAGAATATCCGCAATCATCCAGGCCGCATAAGCGGACATAAGAGGCTTCTTTTCTTCAGGGGGTTTTCCGTCTTCAACCCATTTCAAATCCACCGGGACCCCCTGGCGGGGGAAAACAGCGAAGGCCCTGACCAGTTCTTCAAGGCTCACCTCGGCGTTACCCAAAGCGAGGCCCGTGCCGTGGCTGCCCCTGGTTTCGGCGATAGAATCAAAGCCCAGATCAACGAGGCGGTTTTCAAAGGCTTCCACACCCAGGCGTTCCAGAAGGTAAACCGCAGGGACATTGAGGGAAGACGCCAGGCTCACCCTGAAGCGGACCGGGCCGTTGAAACGGCGGTTGAAGTTTGAAGGGACATACGCCTCCCTGGAACCGAAAACCGTAGGGAGATCCGGCAGTACCGACGCGGGACTGAAACCGGAATCCAAAGCTAATGCGTACAGAAAAGGTTTGAGGCACGAGCCGGGCTGGGCCCGGGAACGTATGCCGTCAATTTTCCCCGACGCGGCATCGTCAAACCACGAGGCGGAACCAACATAGATCCGCACCGCGCCGGTTTCGTTCTCCACAGCCAGGATCGCGCCGTTCGTTACCCGGTTATCCGCCAGGAGCGCCAGTTCCGAACCGAGCAGTTCTTCGGCATAAGCCTGGAGGCCCGAATCCAGGGTTGTCCTGACAGAAGACGGCTCCGGTCCGCCGGCAGTCATGGCGGCAATCCGCTCCGTAAAGTGAGGGGCCCTGAAAGGGTTTTTGCCCTGAAGATCCCGGCTGCCCGAGGCTTCCGCGGCGGCTTCCTTCAGGCTTGCCTCGTCAAGAGCGAGGCCGCAGCGGTCAGAGAGGGCCAGGGCGGCTGAAACGGCGGCTTCAGGGTTGAGGGCGGGATCGTAGAGCCCCGGACGGCGCGGGACCACCGCCAGGAGGCAGGCCCGGCTGTCGTCCAGGGCGTTTACGGAACGGCCGAAACGGGAACGGGCCATACAGGGGAGGCCCTCGATGTTGCTGCCGAAAGGAATGGCGTTAAGCCAGAGTTCCAGGATTTCCCTTTTCGACAACTTCGCCTCCAGCCTGAGGCTGTCCCAGGCCTCCCGGATCTTACCCTTTAGACCCGGTCCGTTAGGGCGCACCAGCCTGGCAAGCTGCATGGTGATGGTAGAAGCGCCTGACACAATACGACCGGCGCGGATGTTCCGCAGAGCGCTGCCTATAACGGAAAGGGGATCCACTCCGGGGTGAAAATAAAAACGCCGGTCTTCGGCGCGGATGAATACCCTGACGGCTCCTTCAGGGATCTCTTCAAGCGAAGCCCATTCCCGCTTGACCCCGTCGGCCGCGGGCAGGACCCTCAGGACCGTTCCGTTCCGGTCATAAACCGCAAGGCCCCGGGACCGGGACCTGAAGGCTTCCAGCTCAGGGTAGGGAACGAGGCCGAGCGCCGCGTGAAACAGGGCAATAACACCGGCCGCTATAAGCAGCGTAATCAAAGTCTGTCTATAACGCGGCTTTTTCATGTTCAGTTCTGAATCCGGATCAGCTCCCCTGAGCCTCTGCCGAAGATCTCTTCTTCATACATACATTCGGCCTGGGCCGGAGGCACGGGATATATGCCGGGCATTACCGCCCGGAAACGGAATTCCACTTCTTTTTTTCCTGCCCGGAAAAAGTCCCAGTGAAAACGGATCTCATCGTCCATCACAAAGCGCACCGGGGGTTCCTCAAAATCCCACCGGTACTCGTAGCGGCTGTCATCATCTTCAGTTTCCGAAGGAGGCGTTGTCGAACTGGTAACAAAGACGGCGTCCACGATCTCGGCTCCTGAGGGAACCGGCGCCCTCAGGGCCACAAAGGTCCGGTCCCTGGGGCTTGAAACCGTGAGCTTCCTGGTGTAGGTCTTGCCGGGAACGAGCCTGCCGTCCGTTACCTTGCGGCCTTCGGAATCAAAGGTCTCCGCGAAAACCCCAAGGCCCTCGTCCCTGGGGCTTGCAAGCTCCGCAGGAATGCCGTAACGGAGGCTTGCGGTGTAGTAGAGCCTCCCGGCGCTCCCTTCCCGTTCTATCCTCAAGGGCAGCAGCGCGTCCCGTTCCAGGGCGCCTATGGGCTCCTCAGAAAGGGGCCAGGAGCGCGAAACAGGAGTCCCGCCGTAAGAGTGGAACCCGGCCTCCACAAGGGCCGCGCCGCCCAGGCTGAGGCGGGAAACAAAATCGGTCCCTTCCTGCTGTTCGGCATCGCTTACCCTGCCGAAGGCAAGGAGGGCCCAGAAGGAAGACGCGGTGTTGGTCCACACGCCCCGGCGCTGGCGTTCGATAAGGGAAGACGCCAGCCTTGAGGTCATGTCGTCTCCGGGGCTCAGGGCCTGGTAGAGCATAAGGGCCAGGGCGTAGCGGTCCGAATCGTAACCCCAGATGTTGCCCCGCCGCTCGTAGGTGTCCGTGAGATCCAGGCTCCGGGTCCCGGGACGGATAAACCGTTTTACCCTGTCCCTGGTAGAGACTGCCAGATCCTTCATCCCAAGCTCATAAGCCGCGAGGCCCGCGAAACTCCAGCCCGAAATGCCCAGCTTGTCCCCCAGTTTGAGGAAAGCCGAGATCTCCACGCCTACACGCTCGCCGTGCATGGCCCGGACCCAGAGGGAGTAACCTTTGAGGAACGCGTCCTGGGCAAACCAGGGCTGGAAATTGTAATCCAGAGCGGCGATGTATTTAAGAAGAGAAGATATGTTTATATCATCAGGAAGCGCGTAACCTTTCTGTTTTGCCAAAGCAAGGATATGGGCGATTCTGAGGGAAACATAGGGATTGCCGTACCTGCCCCCAGGCCAGTAGGGGAAGCTCCCGTCGACAAGCTGGCTCCTGGCGATTTCCGCCAGTTCATCTTCGATTACTTTCTTAGGGTTTTTAACCGGCGTTTCGAGATCAAAGGCTTCCAGATGATCCGAAAAGGCGATGAGGGGAAGAAGGCCGGCGGTGCGCTGCTCAAGACACCCGTAGGGGTAGTTCAGGAGATAGCGGACCGCCTCTTTAAGAAGCGCCAGCCGGGAGGCGGAAAGCGAAACCTCAAGGCTTCCGGTTCCCTCCGGGATAAGGGAAGGAAGGACCACGCCTTCTTCGATAAAGGGAGTATCGTTCCCCAGATTCCCGATAGAGGTAACTGTCTCGTAGAGCACAGGACGATCCACAGTAAGGGTTTTGACGATCCGCTCGTTCACTTTAGGGGAACGAAGGGTGAAGATGAGCCGGGCCTCGCCTGCCCCGACAGCGGCGACGTTAAAGGAAACTTCCGCAGAAGCGCCTGCGGGTATTTTGACGGATTTCTCCGTTCCCCCATGCGGAGACAGATCGCCGGTTTCGATAACCTGGGCCCAGGGACCGGCGGTTGAAATGGTTTCAAGTTCCAGGGAAACCCTGGCCTCAGCGGCCTCGTTTTCAAGGTTAGTCAGGATGAGGGACACGACGCCTGTGTCCCGCCACCGGAGCTTGCGGGGAAGGGCCGCGGTAGCTGTCAGAGGGGCGCTGACCCGGAGGTCCTGCTCTGCGATGCCGAAATCGTCAAGGCCCACAGCCACAGCGGTGCAGCGGTAGGTGGTAAGGGAATCAGGGAGGCCGAACTTTACCTGAACCGTCCCGTCAGGCCCGGTCAGGAGGTAAGGCTCAAAAACCGCGGTAGGCCTGAAATCCTTCCGTTCCTCAAGCTTGGAACTATCCTCTTCGTCCCCCCCCTGGAGATCCGAAAGGGAGTAGGTTACCGGATCGATAAGGAGGGAACGGCTGTCTCCCCCCCGGACCCCAAGGGGGAAATTCCGGGGATTGTAAAAATAGGCCAGCGGATCTGGCACATGGTAATCGATAAGATCCACCACGCCCCGGTCTACGGCCATAAAACTCAGTTCCACCCCAGGGGCGGGCTTTCCGTTCAGCGTAACCCTTAATGTTACATCAGCCTCCTCGGCAGGACCGTAGGCGCCTTTCGCGCTTTCAATCTCGACTTTGTAATGCCTGGTCTCGTTGTCCACATAAAGGCTCGTAAGGCCGAAGATGCCTTTGGGCTTGTCCAGGTCGGGCTCGTAGTAGGTGTTCTCAGGCGGCCCGGAGCGCACGGTAAAGGATGAAAGCGCGACGTACACGATAGGCACCCAGGATTCTTCAATAGGTATCTCTATGGTCCTGGCCGAACCGTCAAGCTCTATGATCTTCTCGGAAATGATCCCCTCGCGTTCCAGGGTGAGGAGGTACTTGCCTTTAGGCAGAGGGGAGCGGACCAGTATGTTCGCCGTTTCCCCGGGCGCGTATTTCTGCCTGTCCGGCGTAAGGGTGATGCTGTCGGCGTCAGCGGAGCCCCAGCGCACCCAGCCGGCGCCGCTCACGTAAAAGCCGTAGCGGGTAACCGCTCCTCTGCCCGCGGCGTCCCGGCTCTGTATCCTCAGTTCCCACTGGCCGCTTTGGTCAGGGGTAAAGGGGACGACTCCGGAGTATTCGCCCTTACGGGGCTTGAGGGTTTTTTCCTCAACAGTTTCCTCTACCCGTTCCCAGTTGAGGTTGATTCTGCCGCCTACCCCCTGCTGGCGGGACTGCTTCCATTCATAGCGGATGAGCCGGACGCTGATTTCGGTCCCGTCTTCTCCCGCCCTTTCCCAGGGCTCGCCGCCGGGGCTGACCAGGGCCCAGCTTACCGTTGCCGGAGACCCGGCCTGGAGGAACCACGCCGAAGGCGCCGCGGCGTTATCGCTTATGGATTTGAGGGTTCCGGCGTCCAGCCTGGAGGCGATGTAAAACGAAGCCGGGTGAACCAGCACAGCCGCACGGGCTGAGATCTCCTGCCTCGCGGCGTCCTGTACCGACGCTTCAAGGCGGTAGCGGTAAGGCGTCCCTTCCACCCCGTCGTCGTCGGCGGTCTGGCTTATACCGGCGCTGCCGTCAGGCCCCAGGGTCCCTTCGCCCTGGCTGATGTAATACCTGCCGTCGTAGACTTCCGGGCCGAAACGCCAGTTCCGCCAGTTTTCGCCGGGATTGAAGCCAGCAGGCTCCCTGGTCCAGTAATAGGAATAAGGCGCTCCTGTGAGGGCGCCTCCTGCCAGGTAGGAAGCCGCAAGGCGGCCCGAAAGCCTGTCCCCCTGGTAGGCCGGTATGTCCGGGAAGCTGAGGGAAGCCTCGAAACGGAGGCGCTCAAAATTGGCTACCGTAAACGTAATGGCCTGAGCCGCGGGTCTTTCGGAAACTGAATCCTGCGAAACCGGATCCCCCCTGGTGTAGCGCAGGGTGTACTGGCCGGGGTCAAGCTTTTCAGGCAGCGCAAAAGAACCGTAGCTGCCGCCGTTCGCGGTAGCCCCCCCCTGGAGGCTGGCTATCACCTGGGGGTCATAAAAGCCCGAGGAAACTTCAATTGTGTACGGCCCGGTATAGGCCCGGTACTTCCCGTGGTCGAGGCTCCGGTCAACGCCCCTGAAGGTAACGGTCTCGCCGGGCCGGTAAAGGCCCCGGTCGGTAAAGAGGAAGATCACCGGGCGTTCTTTCTCGGCTGTAAAAGGCGTCGCCGAAGCCTCAACGTTGAAACGCCAGAGGTTGTGGCTTTCGTTAGGGATGAACTCAACCTGGTCCCCTCCGGCCATAGCCCCGCCGCCTTCTATCACCCTGATCCTGAAACCCTTGCCTACCTTTCCGTTCTCAACCGATGATGACGGGCTGGTAAAGCGGGAAACAAAATCCCCGTTAGGGAATTCGAAAACCGCGAGTCCCTGGTCGTCGGTCTTAGCTTCCCGGACAAGAGCGGTCCCTTCAAGGAGTTCAACCCCGGCGCCGGCTACGGGCTCGCCGGTGGAAAGACTGGCGGCCCATACGAGGACCATGTTGTAGGCATAACGCACCGTAAGGCCGATATCGGTAACCTGCACCGTGAGCCAGGTATCGCTTTTGTCGATACGCCCTTTCTGCCATTGGGAACGGGTCTGGTATTCCCAGCGCATAGCGGCGCTCCCTTTACCCCCCGGGCCCATGAAGGGGCTGAGGTCTTCCATAAAGTACTGTTTGGAATTCTTCGGCATTTTGGAAAGATCCTGTTCTTTAAGGCTCCCAAGGGGGATCTGTTCATAGGGCCCCGCAGCGGAAGTGATAAGGGAACGGACGGAAACGGGGTTCTGGGCTTCCCAGACTATCTTCGGCGGGAATTCAGCCTCAAGCATCCGGGAACCTCTGTTGAGAAAATAGGCGTAACTGTTGGCTTCCCCTACGCTTGCCTGGACCGTCGTGTCCCGGCCCAGGCTCCGGCCCCAGAGATCCCTGAGGTTCCCTGAAATCTTTACGGTATATTTTTTTTCGTATTCTAAAGGCAGGCGGTTAAGGACCACGGTGCTGCCGTAGACATGGAAATTCTCTTTAGTCAAAGCCGGCATCCCTTCAACTGAAAAGAGGGACGGCGGATTATCGGGGTCCACAGGCTGGCTGAACTCCAGGGCGATGGGAATGGTATCCCCTTCTTCGGTACGGGGCCGCGCCGCTGAACGGACCGATACTTCATAAAAAGTAAAAGGGATCAATGTATGGAACGAAAAGATTTTTTCCTCTTTGGAGCCCAGCCAGCCGTCTTCGGACCGCGCGCCTTTCAGAATAGCCAGGTCTATTTGGGTGTCCAGAGGCAGGGGTTCGTTCACCGTAAGGAGCGCCCCTTGTTCCGGCCTGTAGCGTTTCTCGTCGATTTTAGGGAGCCTTGTGAGGGTGAAAGGCAGGATCTTCCCGGCAGCCCGGATCTCTATCCACTTGGCGATCTCCTCAAGATTCACGGGATAGGAAAAATAGAGGCTTATATATTTGGCGTCCACCGGATCGGCGTTCCTGGTGCTTACCCAGTACTCCCCGGTCCCTAAGTGCCAGGTAAGAAGGCCGAGCCGTTCGGTCTCAAAAGAAAAGGAGCGCTCGCCTTCAAGTTTCTTCCCTCCCAGGGACCGGATACTGTCGGAAACCGTAACCGTATACCGGTGCTGCGGAAGGCTTTCGGCGTCAGGCTCAAAGGAGAGCAGCCTGGACCCGTACCAGCGGTACACCCCTTCTACAGGCGGGTCGATGGCAAAGAGCCCCGCGTCTTCCCTGATAGGTTCCCCCAGTTGGGCCAGGGGCACTACAGGCTGGGAAAAGATCACATATATAGAAGGTTTCTTTATTTCCTGCGGGAGTTCGTCCACAGGCCCGTAATCCACGATACTGAAAGGCTCATCGCTTTCCTGTATACCCCCCTCTCCTGTACCGGCGCTTCCGGGCACGGCCTCGTAATAGGCGATACGGTAAGCCGAAAGCCCTTCCGCGGTTTTCCCTGCTGACACATAAGATCCGGAAAATACCGTCGCCGCCCGGGAATCCTCCCGGGCCCTTTCTTTACAGGAAAAACAAAAAAGAACCGCCGCCCCCAGGGAAGCGGCTGCTACAAAAGATCGGAAAATTTTCATAAATGAGCTCCAGGCATAAAACGCTTCTCTCTACTATAGCACAAGGACGGGGAATTTTCTATGTACTGAAGTTGTCCTAAACTTGCCCCCAATTATTCCCCGAAGCCCCGGGGTTTTCATTGCTCCCGGCTTGTCAGGGCTAATTGCGGGTCAGGTTTAGTATCAGGGGGCAGGGGTATTCCCGCTGACGGTTCCGCCGGATTGGGTGAATACGGCTTTGTAGGGGGACGTATACACGCCGCCGGCTTCGGCGCTGGAGTTGCCGCTTATGGTTCCGCCGGTCATGACAAATTTGCCGTAGGGCCCTACATGCACCCCCCCTCCATGGAGGCTTGATGTGTTGCGGAGGATTTCCCCGCCGGACATGGTGAACACGGCATGTCCGTCTGCCAGTACGCCGCCGCCGTTTTCCGTAGCGGCCCCGCCGTTCCCGCTTATCGTTCCCCCGTTCATGGTAAAGGAATTGTATTCATAAAGGTACACCCCTGCTCCCGATCCCTTGACGCCGCTATAGCTGTCGGTGTTGATGTTGTTCTTTATGACTCCCCCTGTCATGGTCATGGCGCCTTTGTACACCAAAACCCCTCCGCCCAGCCCTGCGGTATTACCGCTGATTTCTCCGCCGGTTATAATAAATTCTCCGTCAGAGGCTGAACCGGCAGTGCCCACGCATACCGCGCCGCCCCACAGGGAATAACCCCCGGTGAGGGTCAGGTTGCTGCCCAGGGTAACTTTGTTGTTCGCTATATACAAAACCCGGCCTTCGTTGTTTCTGTTTCTGTTGGCGTTCAGTACGCCGGCGTTCATAGGATCGCCTTCAAGGATAATAGGCGGATAATTGCCGGCTCCTGAAATATCGATCATAGATCGGTTAGGGCCGAAAGATCCGGAACCGGTAATGGTCCCGCTGATCACAATAACGGCGCTTTTGCCGGCAGGCCATTTTCCTTTCCTGTACAGCGACCGTATGCTGTCCAGCGCCCCCTGGACCGACGCGACGGACCTTGCAGGATCGCGTCCGGAAGTCTTCCCGTTGACGGAAACATACCATGCGGGATTTTCGGAAACAGGGCTCTGAGGATTGGCCGCCGGATTTTCTCTCAGCCTTGGGCCGGAAAGTATCGTATTTCTGCAGCCTGTTATACATACCAGGAAAAAAACCGCCGTACAAATAACGAGAGGAAAAAAGACCAGTCTGCTGTTCATCCTGTTCATATCATATAAATACTGAAAATTTGCCCTTAAGGAAATTTAAAATGACCGCCGCGGCTGTTTATGCTGAAAAAAACCTAAAGAAACTGAAAGTAAAAACAGAAGGGTAAATCTGAACAATTTCCGCTAAAAAATATCCGGTCTCTTGAAAAAACCCTCTTTTTTTGGTATGTTTACTTATTAGTCTAAGCTATCGGTTACAGAGGAGGCCCTATGTCCGAAACATCGCGGGAAATAATCGAACGGGTACGGGTTCTGCGGGAAATCGAAGAAATCTCCGGAGAAAGCCTGGCGAAAGAGCTGGGTTTTGATCCTGCTGAATACAGCCAGTGGGAAGCAGGGGAAAAGGACTTCCCTATAGGCGCCCTGGTGGAGATCGCCGCCCGGTTTAGGGTTGACCTTTCGGAGCTCATTACCGGAAAAACATCAAAGCTTAAAACCTTCTGCCTTACCCGGGCAGCCGAGGCCCCTGAAGTAAGCCGCCGGCCTATGTACAGCTACTGGAACCTGGCGTATAACTTCCACCAGAAAAAGGCGGAGCCCTTCCTGGTAGACGCCGCTGCGGACACCGGGCAGAAGCCCCTTTCCCTCAATACCCATCCGGGCCAGGAATTCGATTACGTCCTGGAAGGCCGTCTTCTTATCTCCGTAGGAGGCCATGAGATGGAGCTTGGTCCCGGAGACGCAATCTATTACGATTCCAGCGAGCCCCATGGCATGAAAGCCCTTGGAGGCAGCCGGGCGCGTTTTTTAGCCATTATTATGTGAGGAGTTTACCGTGAACCTGCTGGATACCTATCTGCCCAGAAAAGAATTCGATTCTTACGAAGATTTTTATCAAAACTATACGGTATCAATTCCGGAGCATTTTAATTTTGCCTGGGATGTGATGGACCGGTACGCCAGGGAAAAGCCGGACGAGCGGGCCCTGGTCTGGTGCGATGAAAACGGAGCCGAGGCTGAATTTACCTATGCGGATCTCAAGCGCCTTTCCGACAAAGCCGCCAACGCCCTTGTTTCCGGGGGTATAGGCAAAGGCGATCCGGTGATGCTTATCCTCAAACGCCGTTACGATTACTGGCCCATACTTCTGGCAATACACAAGATCGGCGCTGTCGGCATCCCTGCCACCCACCTTCTCACCTCTAAGGATATCATCTACCGCTGCGTCGCTGCCGACGTAAAGGGCATCATCTGCGTGGACGATCCCGAGCTTATGTTCCGGATAGACGAGGCTGAGGCCAAAATGGAACGGGATTCGGAATCCGAAGGCGACAGCGCCCTGCGGTACAAAGCCTTTGTCCGCTCGGTGCACACCCCTGCTGCGGACAAGCCCAACGAACAGGCTGCCGCCCTTTTTTGCCAGCGCGTCGGCGGCCCGGGCTATTCGGAAAAAGACGCCGGCAGCCTCGTGCCCTGGACCGATTTCAGCGTCCTTGCAGATGAGGCTTCGGACAGGTTCCCTAAGCCTGCTGACGTCAATTCCAACGATGACATAATGCTCCTTTATTTTACCTCAGGCACCACAGGCATGCCCAAGATGGTCCGGCATAACTGGGTCTATCCCTTAGGGCACATTCTCACCGCCTGGTACTGGCAGCAGGTTGTACCCGGCGGCCTCCACCTGACAGTGGCCGATACCGGCTGGGCAAAGGCGGCGTGGGGTAAAATATACGGCCAGTGGCTCTGCGGTTCCGCTGTTTTTGTGTACGACTACGACCGTTTTGTCCCTCATGCGATGCTGAATGTGATAAGCCGGCATAAGGTCACCACCTTCTGCGCCCCTCCTACGATCTACCGGTTCTTTATAAAAGAAGATTTGCGGAAATACGATTTTTCTTCGCTCAAAAACTGCGCCGTTGCCGGAGAGCCCCTTAATCCCGAAATTTATGAACAGTTTCTGGAAGGCACAGGGATAAAGCTCAGGGAATGTTACGGCCAAACCGAGCTTACCGTTACCCTCTGTACCTATCCCTGGCTTGAGCCCAAGCCGGGTTCCATGGGCAAGCCCTCGCCGGGCTACGACATCGATCTCATCAGGGATGACGGCTCTTCATGCGGCATGGGCGAAGAGGGGCAGATCGTGGTCCGCACCGGCAGGCGCAGGCCTGTAGGCATGTTCGGAGGCTATTACCGCGACGCTGCCCTGACCGGCAGCGTCTGGCATGACGATGTTTACTATACCGGCGACATGGCCTGGAAGGACGAAGACGGCTATTTCTGGTTTGTGGGCCGCGCCGACGACGTGATCAAAAGTTCCGGCTACCGTATCGGTCCCTTCGAGGTCGAAAGCGCCCTTCATGAGCATCCGTCGGTGCTGGAATGCGCCATCACCGGCGTCCCGGACCCTGACAGGGGCACTGTGGTTAAGGCCACGGTGGTCCTGGCTAAAGGCTGGGTCCCTTCTGAGGCGCTCAAGCTGGAACTCCAGAACCATGTGAAGAAAACCACCGCGCCTTACAAGTACCCCAGGATCGTGGAGTTTGTTACCGAGCTCCCTAAAACCATCAGCGGCAAGATCCGCCGGGTGCAGATACGGGAAGAGGACAGCGAGAGCGGCAAGGCCAAGTAAACTAATTCCGCACAGTCAATAGTGTCTTATTTCCCCAAAAATTCTTCCAAGGCTCCCTTTATTCCTTTGCGGCAAACGGCGTCCAGTTGGGTTTTGAACGTGCCGGCTGCTGCTGCAAGCCGGGCTTCGCTCAGGTTTTGGATGCCTGCGGTCTTGAGGAAAGCTGCGGGGTCCGCCTGGGCTTTTTGAGCCGCCCGGGTAATAACCTCTTTGTTCATATCCTCTATAGGGATAGCCGCGCCTTGTTCGTCTTTCCCCTGGAGGAAGCGGGCCCAGCATGCGACGGCGAAGGTGATAGACGAGTAGGGCAAATGCTTGTTTACGGCTTCGCTTAAGGGCTTGAGCATGAAGTTGGGGAACTTGCTGGTGCCGAAAGAGGCAAGGCGGAGCAGGGTGTCGCCGATGTTTTTGTTGGAGAACCGGCTTACCAGGGTGTCCTTGTAGGCTTTGAGGTCGATCCCGGGGACCGGCTCCAGCGTTGGGCTCACTTCTTCCATATAACGGTTCCTGATAAAATCGCCAATCAAAGGATGGGTTATGCCCTGGTCCACCATGCGGCAGCCCAGGAGGTAGCTGGGATACGCCAGGGCAGAGTGGCTGCCGTTCAGGAGCCGCATCTTCATGAGTTCATAGGGCTCCACGTCCTTTACGATCCGGACCCCAGCGGCGCCGTAATCGGGAATCCGGGTTTTGAAGTTGTCTTCAAGCACCCACTGGCGGAAATCCTCTCCGCATACCGGCCAGCGGTCCTTGATGCTGTAACGCTTCTCAAGTTCCTTTACCAGCTCAGGGGTTGTGCCCGGGGTGATGCGGTCAACCATGGAACACGGGAAGCTTACGCTGTCTTCGATCCACGGGATTATCTCGGGATAGTGCTCCCGGCAGTGGAAGAGGACGCAGGATTTGAGGAGTTTGCCGTTAGCAGGGATATTGTCGCAGCACATGATGGTCAGAGGTTTGCGGCCGGCTTTGAAGCGCCTGGCAAGGGCCGCAGCGAGGCAGGCCGCGGCGGTCTCCGGATCTTCCGGGGTTTCAAGGTCATGGCGCACCGCCGCTTCCTTCCGGTCCGGCTCCCCTGTAGCCTTGTCGTAGTAATACCCGCCTTCGGTTACTGTCAGGGATATAAGCTCCGTTGTCTCATCCGCAATGCGGCGCAGGGCAGCTTCTTTTCCGGCTTCTGCGTTGAGGTAGCCGGTGACGGAACCCACTACCCGGACATCAGCCTCCCCTTTGGGGTTCTTGGTTATCAGGGTGTACAGGTAGTCCTGGGTTTTCAGAATTTCCCCTAAAGGGAAGGAGTCGGGGATAAGGTTTATCCCGAAGATCCCCGAACGGGTAAGGCCCTTTGAGAGGAGTTCGTCCAGATAAGCCGCCTGGTGGGCGCGGTGAAAATGACCCAGCCCGATGTGTATAATAGAAGGGACGAGCTTTTCCCGGTCATAACCGGGAACTGATACGGGCCCGTGTATCCGGGTAAGGTTTTCCCGGTTTAATTTGATACTTTCCATGGGCTCTATTATGCTCTATTATATAGTGTGAAAGATATAGTATAAAAGGTAATTGTGGAAAATAGGATTCCAGGGGAAAAAGCAAAAAAAACGCGGTTTCCTGCAGCGGCCTTCGATTTGGACGGCACCCTTTATCCGAACTGGCGCTTTTATCTTTTGCTGCTTCCTTTTATCATCAAAGAGCAGCGGCACCTCAGAGCCTTTGGAAAGGCCCGGGACAGGCTCAGGGCAGAAGAGGGGATCGGGGAAGTCCCTCTTTACGAACGCCAGGCCCGGTATATGAGCGAAATCCTCAAGGCTGAACCCCGTTTGCTGGAGGAAAAGACCGAGCGGCTCATCTACCGGGGCTGGGAACCGCTCTTCAAAAAAGTACGGCTTTTTCCTTTTGTGAAAGAAACGCTCCAGGCCCTTAAGGATAGCGGCGTAAAGCTGGGGCTCTTGTCCGATTTCCCCCCAAAGACCAAGCTGGAATATCTGGGCCTTTCCGGCCTGTGGGATACCATACTCTGTTCCGAAGAAACCGGCAGGCTCAAGCCCGATCCCCTTCCGTTCCGGGAACTGGCCCGTTCCCTGGGCGTCGCTCCTGAAGAGATCCTCTATGTAGGAAACAGCTTTTCCTACGATGTATTGGGTTCCCAAAGGGCAGGGATGAAAGCGGCCTGGATGACTTCGTACCGGAATTTCCGCAAAAAACCCGGCCGCCTCAGGGGAGAGGCTGATTTTATCTTTTACGACTATCGCCAATTGCGCGATTATATGCTACTCTGATAGTAAATGGGCTTTTTTACGGTTGGGAACCTCTTAACCCTGGGCATAGTGGCTCTGGTCCTTGTTTTGTACCGGCAGCTCGACCGGCGCAGCCGTTCTCTGGACAAGGTAAGCAAATATGCGGACAAACTCAAGGCTGATCTGAAGAGCTTTGTGGATACCCAGGAAGAGGCGGTACGGAATTACGGTATCGATCTCAAAGTTGAAAAGGAAGCGGCCAAAGAGCTTTTGAGCCGCCTCCAGGTAACCAACGAAGAGCTGGCCGGCAAGGCCGATGCGGTTAAAAGGATAGAAGAGCGCCTTAACGCCTACGAGAGTTCTATGGACGAGCTTGCGGGCATGACCGGAAGGGTCCAGGAAAACCTGAACCGTATCAGGGATGAATCGGCGTTTGTAGAAGCCGCTGCCAGGCGGGTTACGGAAGCGAAAGCGGGCCTTGAAGATCTGGAACAGGGCCTTGAGAGCCTTGAAATCCGCTTTGAACGCGACAACGCCGAATCCCTGCAAAAGACCGCAGAGGCTGTTGTGGCAGAGGTAAAATCCACAGTAGCTGACCTTGAAGCTGCTGCGAAAACCATAGAGCGCAGGGTTGACGAGCACCGGGAAGCTGTGGACAAAGCCGGGCAGGAACGGGCGATAACTCTTGCCCGGGACATGGAGATAGTCAATAAAACCCTGAAAACCGCTGTTGAACAAGCCGCGCTCCGGGCCGACCGCATGGAAGAAGCCGCTCTGGTAAAACTCAAGGAGCAGGCCCAGGACAGGATACGCAGGCTCCAGGCCGCTGAGGAAGAGCGGCTTAAAGCATACAAGGAAAGCGCCCAGAACCGTGTGGCGGAAGCCCAAGGCCTGGTCAAGACCTTCAGGGAAGAATGGAAGGCCGAACGGCAGGATTGGGAAGCCAAAGACAAGACCTTCAGGGATGAATGGAAAAAGAACTTCCAGGAGATAAAAAACGAAACCGCCGGTGTGATTAAGCAGGTATCTTTGGCTGCCGAAGAGATGGAGCAGAAGGCCCTGGAAGCGACCGGCGCGCGGCTGGAGGAATACCGGGAAGCCCAGAACGCCGAATTCAAACGCCTCGAGTCCCTTACCGAAGACAGCCGCAAGCTGGACAGCGAACTCCGCAGGAATATGCAGGAAGTTATCAACAGGGTACGGAACGATTTCGCCGTATTTGAAAAGGAAGCCGCCGATCTGAGGCAGGTCCAGGTGAATCAATTTACCGCCGCCGCATCTGCCCTTAAGACCGAGATGGAAGGGGTGGATAACGCGCTTATGAGCCTCAAAAACGCCGCTTACGAGAATGTTTCCGAAAAGCTAAAGGGCTTTGAGGATGATTTTCTCGCCGATCTGGCCAGGAGGAGCGGGGACATCGACCGGCGCTTTGCGGAGTGGCAGGACTCCCTGGAATCCCGGCTTTCGGGCCTGCAGGAAGACGCCGCGGATAAGCGTAAGGAACTGGAACTCAGCCTTACCGAGGAGATCAGGAAGAACCTTTCGGCCCAAAACGACCGCGTCCTTTCAGAACTGGAACGCCTCAAGAAAGAAACCGAAGCCTTTGAGGAAGCCATACGGGGCAGGATGAACGCCGCCGATGATTCCCTGGAATCCTACAAGGACCTGCTGGATCAGAACCTGGAAGAAGCGCGGGAAAGCGCCGAACGCACGATTAAGGCGGAAATCGGCAATTACGCCCTTTCTGCAGCCGAAACTATCAAACAGAACCAACGGGACCTGGAAGGAAAACTCAAGGACATCTCTGGCTATGTAGAGAACCGCAATCAGGAGCTTTCCGCATTGCTGGATGTTTCAAGGCAGAATATCGCGGAGTTGGACAGCCGCGTCGCGTCGGTGCGCTCGGTGATTGAAGAAACCAGCCAGGACGCCGATGCCAGGCGGAATGAGATTCTCGCCAGGACCGAAGAGCAGGCCAAAACCCTGGAAACACGGGTCAAGGACGCGGAACGGCACATCAAGGAATTTTTCGATCAGACCAAACTCATCGACAGGGCCGATGAACTCAAGCTGGACATGGAACGCCGCATAGAGGATCTCCGGGGTGACATAGACAGGCTGGATCAGCGCCGCCTTGAAGCCGCCCAGCTTGAAAGCGAGTTCGTCAAGATCCGCCGTCTGGAGGACGAAGTCAACGCGAAGATGACCCGTTTCCTTTCTGAGAAGCACCGTATCGAGCAAATGGAAGCGGATTTCAACCGGCTGCTTCAGATTTCACGGGCCGTAGAGGATAAGCTCAACCATGTTACCGCATCGGACGATACGCTGCAGCAGATACAGGTCCAGATCCGCAAGCTTGACGACGCCCTTGATGATACTGAAGAAAAATACCAGCGCCTTGAAAAGAAAAACCAGGCCCTGGACGAAACCCGGGACGGCATTGACCGGAACTTTACGGCACTTCAGGAATCTGAAGCATCGATCAATAGAATCAGCGGGGAACTGGAAAAGATAAGCATCAGGGAAGAAACCCTCCGTTCAGCCATCGAAACCCTGGCTGAGAAAAGCGAGAAGGCCCGGGAGACAGCGGATCAGGTCACGCTCCTGGACAAGGCCCTTTCAGAACTTGAGGATCGTACTCTGGCTATGCAGAAAGCCCGTGAATGGATAGCCCGTACTGAAACGCGGCTTGAGGAACTGAACCGCGATATCCAGGAACAACTGAAGCTTTTGGGATCCCTGGTTAAGTCAGGTGGCAAAAAGGCGAACCAGGAAAAAGGCGCCCCTCCTCCCGGGGACCGTGAAAACGTCATCAAGCTGGCCCGCCAGGGCTGGACGATAAAGGAAATAGCCAAGGTTATGAAGCTCTCGCAAAGCGAAGTAGAGCTGATTCTGGAAATCCCCCAGGAGTAGCCTAAACTTGACCCACCTATTACGACTCGAAGCCCCCGGGAGCGGGGAAAAAACCCGGGAAGTCACGACAAAGGCGGGTCAAGTTTAGCCTTTAAGCGCCGTTCCGCCGCCGGTCCAGGGCGTCCTTTCTGACACAAGGAGTCCTCTTTTTTCTCTCTCTGGTTAAAAGATACACGTAATCAAAATCCGATTGTACT
>JAITEW010000328.1 GCA_031281855.1 Treponema sp. | reverse complement strand
CTTACTTCACCATCTCCAGGGCGTACTCTTTGCTTCCCAAGCCGTACTCCTCAAGGAACGCTATCTGCGAATAAGGGTCCTTGCCGTGGAGGCGTTCAAACAGGTGGCCTTTGTCGCCCATGGTTATCCCTGTAGGGACTCCTTCGGGGTTGAGCTTTTCATACTTGATCTGATCCAGGCTGGCGGTTTCTATGGCCGAAAGATCCCAGGACGACATGACGCCGATATCGGGAACCAGAGAAGGGGTGGTCATACCCCAGCAGTCGCACATTGCTGTAATGGAAATCAGCAGGTTGATGTAAAACACATTCCCGGGCTCGAAGGTGTCAAGGACGGTTTTGGTGCAGAGCGCCAGGCCCTTCTGGAAATCCAGGTACGTTGAGCCTGTAAGGGTGATGGCCCCTACCGGGCAGACTTTGAGACAGTGCTGGCAGAGGGTGCAGTTATGGAAATTCACCTGGTATTCGCCTTTGTCATCGAAACTGTTCGCTATGTGGTTGCAGCTTTCAACGCAGGCGTTGCAATGGATGCACTTGTCCCTGTCCCAGGTAAGGCCCCCTTCGAGGCCGTGCTGTTCCCGGCGGGTCCGGTCCGAAACGCAGCCCATGGAAATGTTCTTAACCGCCCCGCCGTAAGCGCAGCAGCCGTGACCCTTAACATGGGCGAAGTCGATAAGAAAATCCGCGTCGTGGATAAGGCCCGCAATGTCCACATGCTTGAAAGTCTTCCAGTCCACTTCCCTGGTATACAGATATTTCCCCAAATGCCCTGCGGCTTCAACAATAGGCGCGCCGATGCTCTCCTGGGTATAGCCGCGCTGTTCAGGATGCCGCAGGGCGATATAATGATCCGTGAAGAAACAGTTTCCGCCATGGCTTTTCACAAATTCCGCCAGAAGCCGCATAAAAACCGGGGGTATAGTAGAATAGCCGATTTCAGAACCAACATGGATCTTTATGGCTACGCTTTTTCCCTTTACCTTGTCTCCCAGGCCCGAAGCCTCAAGCTGCCGGACCAGCTTCCGGGGCAGGGTTTGGTTCGACTCGTAAGCGGAATAAGCCATGTCCGAAAAATAAACCTTTGACGCCATTTTCATCTCCTTCGATGTAAAAAATTGTTATGTGAGGATTTTAGAAGTTAAAGTTAACGTTAAGTCAAGGGTCCTGAAAGCCGGCCTGCCCGGCTTTCGCTTCGGCTTTTTCCGCAAGGTCTAAAAGGCCGACAGCCCTGTAGATGCCTGCGGCGCGGCGGAAGGCGGCGCCGGACTCCCCGCGGTTCCCTGTTTTCAAATAAACTTCCCCCAGGGCCTGCCAGCTTGAAGCCAGCCCGAAACCGTTTTCCGCAAGGCGGTCAAAACGTATCGCGTTTTTCAGGGCTTCAACCGCGGCATCGTAGCGTTCCGAGACCGAACGGATGGACCCGATAAAGTACCAGTCGTATGCGGCTTCTTCCAGGTACCGGTTTTTTTCGTGTATCTCAAGGGCTTTCCGGATCGAGGTTTCCGCTTCCGTATAACGGCCCAGTTCCTTTTCGGCCATACCCGCAACAAGCCAGCCCGCGGCGCGGCTCAAGTCGTCGGATTTGATAGACGCGATTTCCTGGTTTACCTGGGCCCTGATTTCCTCCGCTGCCCCGGTTTCCCCGGAACCTCCGGCGCTAAGGAGTACCAGCCGGCCCCGGGCGGCGTAAATCCGGGCCTGTGCGGCGAAGTCGCGTTCCCCGGCAGCCTCGGCTTCCAGACGGGCGTCTTCCCAGCATTCGAAGGCTTCATCATGGCGGCCCAGGGCGAAGACTATGTTTCCCCTGGATATGGCGGTCTTGATGAGAAGCGGCGGATCGTCAACAGCTACGGCTGTTTTCCGGGCGTCTTCCAGGATGAGCAGGGCGTCGCTGTAACGCCCCTGGTTCGCGGTCCTGTTGGCCAGGTCCAACTGGCTGGAAGCCATATTCCGGCTGGTCAACACCTCAAGCGGCTTTTTAGGCGCCGAAGAACAGGCCCCGGCGAGAACCCCTGTTACAGCCAAAAAAATTTGAAACCCTCTCCTGACTCCGGCCTTCACGCTTTCACTCCCTGTTACCTTAAAACTGAACATCCCTCGGACTCGTACCTGAAGACTGGACCTCCACCTTTTCCGGGATACCTCTCCTGAGCAGGGGGTTGTTGGTAAGGGCGACAAGAACGTCTTCGGCGGTCTTCAGGGTTACCCTCAGATCCGTTATGACCCCCGCAAGCTGGGGAAGCTGACCGGGAATAAACGCTGTGGTACGGTCCAGGTTATCCAGTATTCCCGCAATTGAGTCCAGAGAATCCACAAGATCGTTATAAATCACTCCCTTATTGTCCAGAGTTGAATAAATCAGCCCGTTGGGATCGACAAATTTACCGGAAAGCGTATTAATATCCGCAAGGATAGGATTGATCCTGGCAAGTTCGCTGTCCAGCATGTCCCTGAGATCCCCGATATACGCCAACAGCGTATCCACATCGCTAAGCAAAGCGCCGGCGGTCTTGTTTACCGTATCCGGAATGGTTTCAACTCCCGCCATGGTCCTGTCTACCCGCTGTACGATGCGGCCGATTTCGGTAGCGTCGGTGCCCACCAGGAGGGCTTCGTTTACAGCGAAAAGGGTCCTGTTAGCGGCGTCCAGAATCGAACTGGCCCTGTTGAGCAGGAGCGAGATGGAATCGTCGTGCCTGGGCTCGTCGGCCAGGCCCTGGATAATAAGCTGGCGGCCTTCCGGGGAACTTACAGCAGGAATAAAGTCGTTGTTTTCCAGAAGCTCTTCCCCTTTTCCTGCGTGAAAGAGGAACTGGTTTCCCAGACCCACAGGGCTCACCATAACCTCCACCATAGAACCTTTCTTTACCCTGTCGAGGTATTCCTCGTAAATAAAGAAAACGACTTCCACCTGGTCATTGCCGGTAAGGCGGTAGGATTTTATATTGCCGATAGTGAAACCCCTGTAGAGCACCGCCATATTGGGATTTAAGCCCGCAGCAGAGGGAAATTCAGTATGAAAGGAAAAATCTTTTGAAAACCAGCGCTGGGACTTGCCCAGCATGATGATGACAAAGACCAGGGAAACAAGCGCCAGGATAATAAAGACGCCCACGATCTGATCGGCAAAGCGGATCCTGAATTTCATGACGCAATTCCCCTTTCCACATACCGGGCCAGATCTTCATCTTCTTCCATCTGTTCCCGGGTTAGTTTGAGGAAGAACTGTCCTCCCAAGATCATCAGCACATAATCCGCCAGATTTTTGACTATCCGGAAATCGTGGCTGACCAGAATCACCGTATTCCGCTCCTTCTGCTGACGCTGCACAAGCTGGACAAGCCGCTGCGCCGCCGAATCGTCCAGGGATTCTGTCCACTCGTCAAGGAACAGAAGCCTGGGCCGGCACATCATAGCCCGGGCAAAGGCGATAAGTTTCTGCTCCCCCATAGAGAGCATAGCGGGCCTGATGGAAAGATCCCGCTTGTACCCCACGTCCCGGAGCACCGCCTGGATCCTGTTTTCCCGTTCCCCTGGGGTCATCTGCGGAAAATGAATCCTCAAAGGCAGCTCCAGGCACTGGAAGAGGCTCTGGTTCGCCCAGAGCGCGGAATCCTGGAAAACCATGGAACCTTCCCTGCGGAAGTCCAGGTTTTCCTGGCGGTTCATGGTAAAGATGTCCTTCCCCCGGAAACTCACTACCCCTTCGGTAGGGACCAGAAGCCCGGCGGTCAGTTTCAAAATCGTGCTTTTACCGCTTCCCGACGGCCCCACGAGGGCGGTTGTCTTCCCTTCCTCGAACTGGTGGGAGAAACCGCGCACCACCAGCCGGTTCTGGGCGACAAAGGACACATTTTTCAACTCAAGAATAACCCCCATCCTTAATACGCCTAAATCCAAACCAGTATATAATACAAAGCAGAAAGGATGATATCAACCAGGATGCACCATCCGAAGGAATCCCCCACTGCCTTGAGCCCCGCGATAGGCACTTCCGTGCTGGACCGCTCCACCGCAAGCCCCCTGGCCATAGCGGTTACAGAGATCAGTATCCCAAACCCTATGCTTTTAATGATAGAAACAGCCAGATCCGGCACTGTAAGATCTTCCAGAAGGTTCCCGAAATACGCCGAAGCAGGCATAGGGTTAAAAATCTGGGCTACAGCGAAAGACCCCGCGAGTCCGAAAATCGAAAAAAAGATGTTCAGCATAAAAAGGGAGATAGTCACCCCTAAAAAACGGGGCACTACCAGATACTCTATAGGGTCGACTCCTACGGAGATATAGGCTTCCACCTCATGGGAGATCACCATACCCGCTATCTCGGTGGCAATGGCGGTAGCGGACCGGGCGATGATGATGAAAGCCGTAAGGAGGGGACCCAGTTCCCGGGTAATAATGGTGATAAGCAAGGGATAGATGTACCGCTCCTGGGAAAAGCGGGCCAGAAAGGGTATGCCGATGACATTAACCGCCGCGCCGATGCCCAGGGCAAGAAAGGTGGTGATCCCCAGGGCTTCGACGAAGGTAAAGAGGATCTGCATGATAAGGATCTTGTAAGCCGTCTGCCCGCGGTGTATAAAACGACCGACTCCTTTAAGGATCTGTACAAAGAACCCAAGATTATAAAGAAACGTCTTTACTATAGCGCCCATTACCTGTATGCCTCACTCCTATTTTAACATGAAATCAGGACTTTTTGATACAATTCAGACAAATTTCTATTCCTCCTGAAGAAATTATCGTATATAGTATACATTACCTGTATATGGAAAACAGCGTATCCTCTTCCGGCGGGGAAGAAAAGTCCGACATCGCGAAAAGTAACTTTTTGGCCCGGATGAGCCATGAGATGCGGACCCCTCTGAACGCTATTATCGGCATGACTACCATAGCCCAAAGTTCGCAGGAACAGGATAAAACGGAATACTGCCTCTCTAAAATCAGCGAAGCTTCCCTCCATCTTTTGGGATTGATCAACGATATCCTGGATATGTCCAAAATTGAGGCCGGCAATTTCTTCCTGACTAACGGGGAATTCAACCTGGAAAGGATGATTCAGGGCGCAGTAAGCATGACCCGGTTCAGCCTTAACGAAAAAGAGCAGCATTTCAACCTCGAACTGGGGCAGGATCTGCCGGAAACGGTCATCGCCGACGAGCAGCGCCTGGGGCAGGTCCTGATCCACCTCCTTTCGAATGCGGTAAAATTCACCCCTCCTGAAGGGACAATCACCCTGGAAGTAAAAAAAATCCGGGAAACAGAGGACTTGTGCACCTTGCGCATAACTGTTTCCGATACCGGGGTCGGCATCACCCTGGAACAGCAGAGGAACCTTTACGCCCTTTTCGAGCAGGCTGACGGCGGCATGGCCAGGAAAAACGAGGGAACCGGCCTGGGCCTGACCATAGTTAAGAGCATACTGGATCTCATGGGGGGTGAAATCTCTTTGGAATCTTCCCCCGGGAAGGGATCGAGCTTCAGTCTGGAATTCACCCTTGAACGGGGAAAAAGCCAGGAACAGGCCCTGCAAGAGGAGGAAACCGCCCCACTCCTCCAGTTTTCGGGCCGCCGTATCCTTGTAGCCGAAGATGTGGAGATTAACAGGGAAATCATCATTTCCCTCCTGGAGGACACGGGAATAACTATAGACTGCGTCGAGAATGGCGTCCAGGCGGTTGAGCTTTTCGAAGCCAATCCCCGGAAGTACGATCTGATACTCATGGACATACACATGCCCGAAATGGACGGCTACGAAGCTTCCCGCCGTATCCGCGCCTTCGAGCGCGATGCGCGCAAAAACAGCGAACCCCAAAAGGCCGCGGACAGCCAGATTCCCATAATAGCCGTAACCGCCAATGTGTTCCGGGAAGACGTGAAGAAATGCCAGGACGCAGGTATGAACGATCACCTTGGCAAACCGGTGGATTACGGCGAACTTATGCGGCGTCTGGAAAAATACCTCCTGCGATAAAAGCTTCCTGCCGAGCCTGGAGGAGGACCCCCGGGCAGGCTAGACGGTCGTCGCCTTCTTTGACGGACGCCTTTATTCGCAATCAGGGGGGAAAGCCGGGAAAAATGCTTGTAGAGGCTGCTCCCGGAATTTCACAAAAAAGCCGGGTCAAGTTTAGTCCTCTGGGTGGGTATTAACTGAGTAAAATACTGGTCGTACATGTTTACCCCCCATTTGCGGTTAAAGCGTCAGCCCTACCTTGAGGGGACCCCCCGGGCAGGCGCACGGCGTCATACAGTAAAGGCGACGTCAAAACGTCCGTAAAAAAAAGCGACGACCGTCTAGCATGCCCGGGGGGGTCCCCTCAAGGTAGGGCTGACAGATTTAGCGCAGAGTAACAAATTTCCGCAGGGTTCTTATCTGCCTGCGTACTTCCCTGGGAGCCGGGCCGCCGCTCAGGTTCCGGGCTTTTACGCAGGCCGAGGGGGTAAGGGCTTTGTAGACATCCTCTTCAAAAAGGGGGCAGCGTTTTTTCAGTTCCTGAATCGTGCGGTCTCCGATACGGCGCTGGCCTGCGGCGATGCAGTCCCGGACTATCAGGGCCGCAGCCTCATGGGCTTTGCGAAAAGGCAGCCCCTTGCGGACCAGGTATTCGGCGGCGTCCGTGGCCTCAAGAAAACCCCCTATACAGGCGGCTTTCATGCGGGATGTGTTAAATTCCGCGGAAGCCATCATGCCCCGGAACATGCGCAGACAGTTTTTTACCGTGTCCAGGCTGTCGAAGAGGGCTTCCTTGTCCTCCTGGAGATCCTTGTCGTAAGCATAGGGCAGGCCCTTAAGGAGGGTGAGAAGGGTTACCAGGTTTCCGGCGGCTCTTCCTGATTTTCCCCTGATAAGCTCGGCAAAATCGGGATTTTTTTTCTGAGGCATAATGGACGATCC
>JAITEW010000084.1 GCA_031281855.1 Treponema sp. | reverse complement strand
ATAGCCCTTTCCGCAGCCGATGTTCCATACCTGGATACTGTTGGAATTCAGTTCAGGCAGGAAACCTTTCACCATAGCGGCGTATTCGTCATCCCAAAAACGGCCTGAACAGGGAGAGTAAAAATTAGCCAGGTATTCTTCGGCGTCAGAGGCGTTTTTAAGCTGAAGCCCGTCGCCCGACCGGGTCCCGCTCCAATCGGCAAAACGCCGGCGCAGCCATTCATCGTTGACTTCGCTGGGGTAAAACCGCTTGAGCGCCGGGAGGTTTTCTTTGATAAAGCCGATAGCCGAATCGGTAACAGCGGCTTTTTCTTCCGCCGACGGTTCGGAAGGCTGCGGGGCGCCGAAATACCCCGCGCCGCTGCTTTCGACAATGGCCTGACGGGGCTTTTGCTCTTCTTCCTTATTCTGGGTAAAGATCTTGATCACATCCAGGATGATGTAGAGATCCCCCTGCTTCTCCACTACGCCGCTGATAAACTTGATGTTAATATCCCCGAATATAGGATGAGGAGGCTGGATGGTGTCGGAATTGATCCCCACTACCTTGTCGATCTTGTCGACAATGGTCCCATAAACGCGGTCTTCGATGCGGAGGATAAGCATGTTTTCAAGGCCGTCCGCTTTTTTGTCCATAGGCAGATGAAAAAAGGCCCTGAGGTCGATAATGGGGATAATGTCCCCCCTGAGGTTATACACCCCCCGGACGAAGGAAGCCGCATTGGGGACATAGGTAAACTTATCCGCCTTGGCGATTTCCTTGAGGTTCATAATATCCACCCCGTAATCCTTCCCCGCAAGGGAAAAGGTGACCATCTTAAAATCGACTGTGTCGGCCCTTTCTTTCTGTTCCTGGAGTTCCGCGTTTACCTGGGCCAGATCTTTTATCACTGCCATGACTGTTCCTCGTTATCCCTTTTTTCGCTTACCACCGCACCGACGACTCCCGGGCCCGGCGGTTTTCCATTTCCTTCTTGAGCCCCAGTTCAAGGAGCTGGCCTACGTCGATAATCAGGGAAACCGAACCATCCCCGAGAATCGACGCCCCGGCTATCCCGGGGGAATTGGTAAACTGATCCCGCAGGGGTTTGATGACCACGTCTTCTTCCCCGATAAGGCTGTCCACCATAAAGCCCATTTTCTTTTCCGCTGTGCCTACAATAACGATGAAGTAATACTCCTGCTGTTCCTCGCTGCGTATCCCGAAAAGCCGGTTCAGCCTGAGAAGGGAGATCACATCGCTGCGGATATTGAAAACCTCGTTATTGTCGATCATGCGGATATCCTCGGGTTTGATCCTGAGGCTCTCGATAACCGACGTGATGGGAATGGAGTAAATCTCCGGCCCAACCCGCACAAGGAGGCCCTGAATGATAGCCAGCGTAAGGGGAAGCTTTATGGTGAATTTGGTCCCCTTCCCTCTTTCTGAATTGACCGTAACAATGCCGTTGAGTTTGTCGATAGACCGGCGCACCACGTCAAGCCCGACGCCTCTGCCGGAGATGCTGGTGATCTGCTTGGCAGTTGAGAAACCGGGCTCAAAAATAAGATTAAAGGCTTCCACGTCTGTAAGGATCTTGTTGGGGCTGAGTATACCCCGCTCCACGGCTTTGGCCTTCACGGCTTCCACGTCGATTCCCTTGCCGTCGTCGGCTATCTCGATAACGATCATGTTGCCTTCGTTGGCGGCCTTGAGAACAACCATGCCTTCTTCGGGCTTGCCTGCGGCCTTCCGGTCCTCCTGGGATTCGATGCCGTGGTCGATGGAGTTCCGCACCGAGTGCATAATGGGGTCCAGAAGGTCTTCGATAACCGACTTGTCCAGCTCGGTCTCTTCCCCTTCGATGACCAGGTTGATCTTCTTGTTAAGGCTTTTTGAGAGATCCCGCACCAGCCTGGGGAAGCGGCTGAAGATCTGGCTGATAGGCACCATGCGGATCCGCATGACCCCTTCCTGGAGCTCCCCGGTTATCCGGCCCAGGTTCTGGGCTGTAGAACGGAATTTGCCTACGTTAACCTTCATGCTGGTTTCAAAAACGTCGAAGAGGGAGAAGAGATCCCCGTACTCGCTGCCGATTTCCTTGCGGACATCTTTGACGGATTTACCGTTCTGTATGCTTTCCAGGTAATCAGGAAGGCTGTCGAAGAGGCTCTTTATCTTTTCCCGGTAAACTGTCTCGATAGCATGGAGATCCGTCATCATCTCGGTGAACTGCATATTGATCTGGTTAAAGGTTGCCTTGGTGATAACCGTTTCCGAAACCAGATTGAGAAGGTCGTCAATGCGCTTTGAATCCACCCGGAGTATGGCTCCCGCTTCTTTTCCGGCCTTCTTGGCGTCCTCAGCAGCGGCGCCTGCTGCGGGCTTAGGCGCAGGAGCCGCAGGC
This sequence comes from Treponema sp., assembly GCA_031281855.1. Classification (GTDB taxonomy): domain Bacteria; phylum Spirochaetota; class Spirochaetia; order Treponematales; family Breznakiellaceae; genus JAITEW01. The sequence goes on along the minus strand of JAITEW010000084.1, from coordinate 5,314 downwards.
GCGGCGGTTTGAGCCGGAGCGGGGGCCTGGGCCGCGGGCTTTGGAGCAGCAACGGCAGCCTGGGCTGCTGGCTTTGGAACAGCAGGGGCAGGATCAGCGGGTTTTGAGGCCCCCGGGGCTTTGCTTACATCGGTGATATCCGCCCCTAAGGAGACATCCGGGATGATCACGTATTTGCGGATATCATCAGGGGATTTAAGCGACGCAAAGTAGTATTCAACAGTAGGGAAGAAATTGTCTTCGTAGAGCTGTTCGAATTCAGGAATAGTCCGCAGCACCGTACCGGCGCCTTTGAGGGCCGCGTAGACCTGGATGCCTCCGACAGTGTTCATAAGGCTGTTTTCATCAAACTTGACCGAAACCCGGTAGACAGGCATGCCGCCTTCCACAGCTTCCCGGAGTTCGTTGAGTTCGTCTTCGGTTAAGCCGCCGGCAGATGCGGGAGCAGGCGGCGGAGCCTGGGGAGGGGGAGCTACAGGAGCTGAAGGTTTCGGGGCCGCGGGTTTTGCGGAACCTTTTTTGCTCCTTGCGCCTTCAGGAAGCAGGGCGGAAAGTTTGCCTTCTATTTCCGACGTATCCTCCTGGTAGATCGCGCCGTTCATGCGCTGTTCCAGCATAGCCTTGATTACATCAATGGCCTGCAGAAGGGTATCCACTACGTCTTCGTTAATCGAGAGTTGATCCGACCTGATGGCATCCAGTACATCTTCGACAAGATGAGTAAAATGGGATAGTTCCATCATCTCGACAGTAGCCGACCCGCCTTTGAGAGTATGAGCAGCCCGGAAGATCTCGTCTACCGCGTCTTTGTTAGCCCCTTCGCTTTCAAGGACCAGGATGTTCTGCTCCAGCGTGTCCACCTGCATCTGGGCTTCGCTGAAAAAGTCCTTAAGCAGTTCCTCATTATTGGGATCAAGATAATCACTCATTATAGTTAAAAGATTATACACAAATCGTCTTACGTCAAGATGGGAAAAAAGGATCTTTGCTCTTCTATTAAGGTCCCGGACGTGTTAGAATAAAAGCATGAAAACGGTTTTCACGGCAATGCTGTTGTTCGCCGTCCTGGGGTTCCTTACGGCTGCGGAAATAACGGTCCCTCAAATGGAAATGGCTTCCCGGGGCCGGGTGGAAGAAGGGGAATTTGCCCTGGGTTCGGTAATTTCCGCGGATTTAGCCCTCAACGGGGGGTATAAGTACGGGGTACTGCTGGGTTTCGACTTTGATTTTGAGGACCTGAAGAACCTCCCTGGAGGGTATTTTAGCTTCAGGACAGCCAAAGCGACGGCCAGGGACCTTTTCGGCTCCCTGGAGCTGTCTTATTTCATCGGCGCCGGGGACGATTTCTGTTCAGGCGATGAATTTACCTCCCGCTTCGGGATTACCCCTATCGGCTCGGATTATAAAGGTTTTTTCTATTTTCCTGACGGAATCGGCAACGATATTACCCGCAGCTACAACGGCATTCACGGCGTCCGGGGCACCGGGTTTTCCCTGGCGCTGACCAAATGGGAGCGGGTTGTACCGATAGTGTATATTTATGAAAATTTCAACTGGATTCCCGGCGTGTTTGGCGGCAACGGGGAACGGCGTTATTCCGGGGACCTGCGGGTCCTGTTTAACAGGGAAACGGTTAAAATCGAGGCTTTCGGCGGCGTATCCCTTACGGTAGATCCTGAAGCTAATATCCGGGGAGGGCTTTTGGCCCATTTTTCAGCCGGAACGGGCATGGAATTTCTTATCCAGGGGGGAATTCCCGGTTGGGACGCAGGAACGGACTTTGGAATCGACAACCTTTTTTTTCTTATGGAACCAAGGCTGCGTTTTGGTTCCGCGGGGCTCAATGTCACTTTTTTCTATCATCCTGTAGAATACCTTCATATAAAAACCCCGGACGAACGGGGTAAGGCGGATATTAATGTACGATTTTTCAGAACCAAGCCGGGTTCGGACTTTACCGTGGGGCTGGAAACCACGATGGGCTTGAAAATCAACGACATGGAAGATTTTACCCTCTGGGTTTCCCCTTTCGTCAGTTTCGCTTCCAGCGGCCTCCTTTGGGATGCCAAAATCCGGGTTAACCCCCTGGACAGGGACCCTCCGGCGGAGATGTTCGAGTTGTTTTTCGGCATCAGAACCGCTTTTTAAGGTAAAATTATGAAAAAAAGCCTGTTGCTGAGGCTTTCCCAAAACCTCAGTTTTTGGGAAAGCAACCTTAGATTTAGAGGAAAAAGCGGACTCTTGGCCGCTTTTTCCAAAGCCATTCCCAAAACTAACCGAGTTTTGGGAATGGCTCTGCTGCTTCTGATGTCCGGTTCCCTGGGGTTTCTTTTCAGCCTGGACCTGGAAATCGAAGGCGGTTTGGGAAATATGGCCTTCAGTGCCGGCCGGGAATCCCTGAGCGTAGGGGCGAAAGCTTTTGACCCCCAACTGTATTCATCCCTCAGGATAGGGGTTTCAGGGGAGCTTAAGGATTATTTCAGTTTTAGCGGGGGTTTTGAACGGGACCCCCTGCTGCGGAACCGCCTTTACGCTTCTTTGGGCATCAATCTGGAATACGTATCCATGGAAATAGGTCCGGTTATAGGCCTCTTTAACGCCAGGGAACAGCCGGTCAATCCGGGATTTTCAGCGGCCCTGGATGCGGAAGCGCCGGGAATATTCTTCATTCATCTGCAGGGTTCCTCATCTTTAGGAAGCGTTCCGGATATTGAAGGGAATTACAATCAGAAAACCGGGGATGTTGCGGCGGGCTTCTGGGTTCCCTATGTGGTATGTTCCTTAAATCTCAATTCCCGGGCTTTTACGGTCCAGGAAAAGACGAACCTCTTAACCGGGGATTCGCTGACACGGTATTTTTTCAGAGCCGAAGTTTATACCAAAAACGTTCCCTATACGGTGAGGGTGGATTTGGGCTACCAGAATCTGAAGCGCTCTTATTCCGGGGATGTTATTAACGGAACCAGTATTGAAAAAACAAGGGCCGTAGACGAATTCAAATCCATTTTTTTGGGCCTCGAAGGGACGTATACGTTTTTCCCAGGCTTCAAAGTGATCCTGGGAGGAGAAGCGCCGGTTTACGCCTGGAGCGTCCGGCCTATGAAAGATCCCGGAAAAGGCAGCGTTCTCTTCCGGGCCTACGCAGGCGCGGCATGGAGCATCAACGCCGGGAACTAATCGCAGATAAAAGCCGCTTCTCCTTCGGGAATGTTCACTTGGCCGCATATAAGCCTGACAGCGTCGTTAGGGCCCGCGCCGCCTTTGAGGCTTACCTGGGTTTCAAGCCCCAGAGCCGGGATGCTTACAACGCCCCGGTTCCCCTTGCGATCCAGGACTACCCCTTCCCAGACCGAATCTTTTTTGTCCGATAAGTACACCGCAATCCAGTGGGCCCTGGACGCCCGCTCGGCTCTGGACGCCGCTGCTGCGGCAGCTTCAGCGGCGCTGACCCGGAGCAGGACTTCTTCTTCCTCCAGCGGCGCCTCTCTGCGTAAGAAGGCCCTGATCTGCTGGTGGCAGAGGAGGTCCGTATAACGCCTGAGGGGGCTGGTAACCTGGGTGTACTCGTCCAGCCCCAGGCCCCAGTGGATCCCGGGCCTGGCGGAAAGGCTCCGGGGCCTCATGCAGCGCCGCATCTGCCAGGCTCCGGCCAGACCGGGCAGCCTGTCCTGCTGGTTAGGGAGATCCCCGGCTTCCTGGCTGATAAAAGGAAAAGGCAGCTTGTTCCGCAGCGCCCAGCGGGCGGCTCCTTCGCCTGCGAGAAGCATACATTCCCGGACCATATCCGCGGATTTGAAGGAATCCAGGGGTTCTATGGTTACCTGGTTGGCGGAACAATCCTCTCCAAGACGCACGCTGATATGGGCCTCAGGCAGATCGATGAGCACGGCTCCGGTATCAAGGCGGCGCTCGATGTTCCGTTCAGCAAGGTTAAAGAGCGCCGCCAGCACAGCGGAGGCCCCGGAGGCCCCCGGGCCCTCATCAATAAGGGCGTCCGCTTCCTTATAGGTAAGGCGGGTCACTTTGACACAGGAACGGACGATTTCGGTTTCCGCAATAGAAAGGTCCGTGTTAAGGATAACTTTGAAAGACAGCGCAAGAGAGAAGCCCGGGCTGGTTCCCAGGGCGAAGCGGGGCAAGACCTCAGGCGCCAGCATACGGGAAGCGCCTTCAGGGAGGTAAAGCGTGGCCCCTCTGCTGCGGGCTTCGATATCCACCGGGCTGCCCGGCAGGACAGCCGCAGCGGGGTCCGCTACATGGACATAAAGGGTGTACCGCCCGTCCGGGCCGGGCCCCTCAAGGGAAACCGCATCGTCAGGGTCATCGCTCCAGGGGTTGTCAATGGCATAAGCCGCAAGGCCGGTCAGGTCCAGCCGTTCTTCCTCCTGAGCCGGGCCGGGGAGGATCTTCGCCGATGCAAGGGAGAGCCCGAAACGGCCCGGATGGGGGTTTTCCCAGACCGTCCAGATCCCGGCTGAAAGAAGGAGCCTGTGGGCCTCCTGGGGCGTCTCGGACCTGCCCAGTTCTTTGAGGGTCCGGCTCCTGTCGCTCTGCCCCCTGGCCAGGGCTTCAACATCCTGCAAGAAACGGCGGTCCTCTTCGGGCAGCCCTCCTTTTCCCGTAGTTCCGGAAGAGAGAGCTTTTTTTAAACGTTCAAGAAACCCCGCCCGCTCTGCGGCTTCCCGCTGTTTTTCGTCCCGCTTTTTTTCCCTGTCCTCAACCTCCGCAGCAGGCCGGGGCCGTACCCTCCCGGCGTCCCAGGTAAAGTAAAGCCCCTCCTGGAGGAGCTCCCAGGCAGCCCATGCGGTCCTGGGGGTAAAGGCGCCGTAGACCAGCTCCGCCAGTTCCCGTAACGGCACAGCGGCGTCCGGGGAGGCCGTATCCGCCAGCAGCTCCCAGGCTTCCCTGGGGTCCCCTGCCGGGGCTTCGGCTTCCAGGTCCGAAGGGGTCCAGGGGCCGGGGTGCAGAACCTCAATGTCTTTCTCCCGGACTTTGAGCTGTTCGCCCTTCAGGACTGAAATGCTTATCTTGCCGTCTCCTGAAACCTCCGCCACCAGCGCGGGCTTGTTCCGGTATACTGCCAAACTCTTTTCGCGTATCATTGGCGCAAGTCTAGCACAAGGAGGCGAAAACAAAAACCGTACGCGGCGATAACGAATAAGGATACATGAAGCAGCTCTGGTGTCCGCCATTTATTGCATATTTATACATTTTTGCCTATACTCCTTACTCAGGAGAGCGGAAGCGTTCATGATCGTGATGAAGTTCGGAGGGAGTTCCGTGGCCAATGCGGAACGGATCCGCCATGTAGCCG
>JAITEW010000306.1 GCA_031281855.1 Treponema sp. | reverse complement strand
TGCAAACGGACATCAACCTTTTCCAGTCCGTGGTTGTCCCCGCGGCCTTTGGCGAATACGAGCTTTTGAACGCCAAAGGCGGCCAATGCACGGTGGTGGTATTTCACTGGAAAGATACGGAATAGCGGCGGCATCTGCCGTTATTGCAAGAAAAAAAAACAGGGAGTAGAATAGATCCATGGAATGGTTATCCATGGATGACGGCGTCCGGCTCTATGTGCGGAACTGGAAGCCCGGGGCTGGCCCCGAAGGGAAGCCCAGAGCGGTTCTGCATATTGTTCACGGCATGGCGGAACACTCCCTCCGCTATGAACGGCTTGCCCGGCGGCTCAACCAGGCGGGGATAGAGGTCTGGGCGGCGGATCAGCGCGGCCACGGCAGAACCGCCGCGGACGGAAACAACGATCCCGGCAAGGGGGGGCTTCTTGGGCACTGCGCCGACCGGGACGGCTTTAACCGGGTAACCGCGGACATCGACATTATCAACAGGGCTATACGAAAGGAACGCCCAGGAGTTCCCCTCTTTCTTATGGGCCATTCCTGGGGCTCTTTTGTGGCCCAAAACTACATCGAGACCTTCGGCGGCCTCAACGCCTCCGGCAAAGATCGGGTGATCCTGGCAGGCTGCGTCCTTTCAGGGAGCCGCGGCCCCGGGGGGGTCAAGACCGCCCTGGGACTGCCGTTTATGACCATTCTGGCTTTTTTCAAAACGAGCCGCGGGAAGTCCCGGCTCGCCAGGGCCGCTGCGGACGGCCCCTATTCCAGGCCCTTCAGGCCCAACAGGACCGCCTTTGACTGGCTTTCGAGGGATGAAAGCGAAGTGGACGCCTATGTAGAGGATCCCCTGTGCGGGAACCTCTGTTCCGCAGGGTTTTACCGGGATCTTGTCCGCGGCCTCAACCGGATCCACAGGCAGGAGGCGATCCGGAATATCAGGCCGGATCTTCCGGTTTACATTTTTTCAGGCACCGCTGATCCTGTAGGGGAGATGGGTGAGAGCCCCATGGCCCTGTCAGCGGCTTACAGGATCGCAGGGTTAAAGGATGTGGAACTGGTCCTCTACCCTGAGGCGCGGCACGAGGCGCTGAACGAAACAAACAGGGATGAAGTAACCGAAAGCCTGCTCTCATGGCTGGAACGGCACTGTACTATGCACTTTCAATAATACCCCATGTGGAGGCATCGTTGCGATTTCGTTATTCTGCTGAAGAAGACGGAAAACCGGTTAAGAAAGCGGTTGTCTATACTCAGGATGAACATGGCATCAATTTTCCCGATGTAGCTGCCGAAGCGGTTCATATTACCGAACGGCTCAGGGCTAACGGTTTCGAGACCTACATAGTCGGCGGAGCGGTGCGGGATCTTATTCTTGGGAAAAAGCCCAAGGATTTTGATATTGTAAGCGCCGCCAGCCCCGGGAGGATCAAGAAGATCTTCCGGAACGCCCGGATTATCGGCCACCGTTTCAGACTGGTCCATGTTTACTTCGGCCCTGACACCTACGAGGTTTCGACATTCCGCTCGATGAAGGACGGCCCTACGAGCAACACCTTCGGAACCATAGAGGAAGACGTTCTGCGCCGGGACTTTACGGTGAACGCTCTTTTTTACGATCCGCTCAAACAGATTGTCGTGGATTACGTAGGAGGCATGAAGGATATTAAGGCGAAAAAAATCCGGCCTATCATCCCTCTTGCCCACATTTTTACCGATGATCCGGTACGCATGATCAGGGCGGTAAAATACGGCGCTTCTACAGGGTTCAGCCTGCCTTTTTCGCTTAAATGGAAAATCAAGAGGCAGTGCGGACTCCTTGAGGGCGTCTCGCCTTCGCGCCTTACGGAGGAAATTTTCAAGATAATCCATTCTTCCCAGGCAGCGGCGATTGTGGAGAGCCTGGATTCCCTGGGCCTTTACCGGTACCTTCAGCCCAAAGCGGCGGAACTCTTCAGGACCAGGCCGGGCTTTAGGGACCAGTACCTCAGGACCATGGCGTCCCTTAACCAGCAGGGCTTCAAAAACCTCCCCGGCGAGGCCCTGGCCGCCCTGATCCGGGACTGCCTGGAGGAAATAGCCGTCTGGGACGGCGAAGGCGGGGACCAGACCCTTTCGGAACGCTACAAGGAAGCCTTTGCCGCTGCCCGCCAGTTTGTCCTCCCTATGAACCCTCCCAGAATGGAGCTGGATCACGGGGTGCGGCTCCTCTTCGCTGAACACGGGGTGACCGTCAAGAGGCCGCGGTTCAACGAGCACCCTGTCCGCAGCCGCCAGCGGACCGCCGAGGCTGTCGAGAGGGGCCGCGGCGCAGACCCTGCCACCGGAAGTCCCGGAGGCCGGCAGGACGGCGGCATTCCTGAAGGCGCGGGCTCCGGCGAGGCTCCTGTGAAACGCCGCAGACGGCGCAGGCCGGCTGCCGGCAGGCCCGCCACTGGGGACAGGTAACAAAGGGCGTTAGGGCGTCCTTCTTGCCCCTTCTTGCAGCCTGTTAATCAGTTCAGCGGCCCTTGCCTGGTAGCGGGCCGGGTCCGTAGCGGCGGCTCGTTCAAGCCAGCTTACGGCGTCTGCGCCGCGTCCGGCTGAAAGGGCGTTGACCCCCAGGGCGTAGGAAACCAGGGCTTCATCGGCACCGTATTCAAGGCTGGACTTGTAGTATTCCTCAGCCATGTCGTAGCTCTTCTCTTCATAATAAATAAGGCCCAGGTAGTAGTAAGGCGCGTAGTGGGTAGGGCGCTGATCCAGTGCGGACATGAAACAGAGTTCAGCGCTTACGGCGTCCTTTGCGGCATAGGCCCTCCGCCCTTCTTCCATCAGATCCGCGAACGTTCTCCGTGAATCCAGGTAGGCGGCATAGTCCCTTTCCATGGCCGTGAAATCGGTCCAGAGATCCATGCGCCTCAGGACCTCCCGGGAATTATCCTGAGCCGCCCCTTGGGGGGAAAGGATCATGAAGGTCTCGACAAGGGTACGGAAATAATCCTCTCTGCCGTTGTTAAGCAGGAACGAGACCAGGGCCCAGGAACAGATTTGAAAACTGGAAGAAACCGGAAGGGCCGAAAAATCGGCTTCCATAATGCCCCGCAGCGCAGGCGCGTCTTTTCCCAGGCTTTTTACCGCTTCAAGCCATGCGAGATTTTCCTCGTACTTCAAAATTCCCGCTCCGGGGTCGAATTTGATCCCGCTAAAATAGATGGCGAAACCTTCCCGCATCCAGGCCGGGGGGTTGGAAACGAATCCCCTCAGGTACTGGACGAACGCCTGGTGGGCCAGCATGGAAGGCTCTTCGGCGCTTCCCTTGCAGACCAGAAGCTCCCGCCGCTCCTGCTGGTTGTAGTGAAGGTACACCGCTCCCGGCCGGGTCTGGCCCACCCTGGCGCTTACATAGGAGTCGTAAGCTGAAGGATCAATAAAGACCCTCACTTTAAGGGGCTCCCTGAGAGATCCGGGGTCAAAGCGGAAAAGCCTGTTGTACGCGTCGAACCTGAGTTCCAGTTCCTGTGAAAGGATTTCCGCAGCCCTTTCAGCCCCGCTTTCGCTGACGATTGCGTAATGCTGCGTGTTCAGGGTCCCGCCTGCGCCAACGCTCTGGGAAAAGAGGGAAACTGCGGCAAAGAACAAAACAGCCTGAAACAGGAGCCTCTTCATATCTCTATACTCCTATTGGATAATCTTGTCGATAATGATGTTCACTTCTTCAATGAGAATCCCTGTGTACTGTTCTATATTATCGATAATATACTGCTGCAGTTTATGGATATTTCCTCCTAACTGGGTACCGTAAGGCACATCGATGTGATAACCAGGCGGTAGCCCCGTTCGTTGTCTTTAACTACCATTTTTTTTATGCGTATGTCCGGGTTGTTTTCAGCGACACAGTGGATCACCATCTGGCTCAGCGCGGCTTCCGAGATGATCACCTTGCCCCGTTTGGAATATTCAGGCCGCACCACCGATTTCTCGTGAACCCTAGGAATGGGTCCGATCCCTGCAGGGACAGTCCTCCGCTTGAAGATCCTGATGGCGTCGTAGAAGATGTTGGGATAGCTCCGCTTGATTTCGATAGAAGGCACAGGGATGACGTGCTTCCCTTCTATCCGCCTGGTCCTGATGGCTTTTTCAATCTCCTCCTGAGACGCGATATCTTCTATTTTGATGAGTTTTGACGGAGGCGGCAGTTGGAGCCTTGCGGCGATTTTGTTTACCATTTTTTCCGAAGTTCCCAGGATGAGTATCTTTTTGGTCCGTTCCCCCTGGAGTTTCCGGGCTACTTCGTCGCGGTGGGATTTCTCGTCAAAAAGGGCCACTTTTACGGCAGCCATGAAGGTTTTTTCCTTTTTTGCCGAATGGCCCGCGAGGATGCGGTTATCCTTGATAAGCAGGCCGTCGTCAATTATCAAATCGATGCCGTATTTCTGGGCGACAAGTTTTGCCCTAAAGCTCTTTCCTGTCCCGCTTTCGCCGGTAAGAGCGTAAACTTTGATTTTTTTCAGCATGAAAAGGAAATCAAGAAACATACCGTAAGTATAAAACTCCTTGGCCTCCCTGGAAAGTACCCGCATTGCCTCATAAATAATCTAACCCAAAAAAGGTCATGCCTCAAAATAAAATTCTAACCCAAATAAACTCCTCCGGGGGAGGGACCGGAGGACACCATGGGGTTACC
>JAITEW010000286.1 GCA_031281855.1 Treponema sp. | reverse complement strand
TCCAGCCTGTACACAAGCGGGCCATTGACTGGGCTCACAACCGCGGCATCAAAGCCCACCTCCATTCCTGCGGCGACGTGATGACCAGGGTTCCCCAGCTTGTGGAAATCGGCCTGGACGCCCTCAACCCTATCGAGATAAAAGCCGGCATGGACCTCAAGGCCCTCAAACGCGATTACGGGGACCGTCTGGTGTTCCACGGCGGCGCTGACGCCCTGCTTCTGGATAAGCCCGCCAAAATCATCCCGTATATTGAGGAGGTTGTCCCGATCGTAAAAGAGAAGGGGGGTTATATTTTCTCATCGGATCATTCCATACCCAACACGGTTTCCCTGGACTGCTACCGGCAGATCGTGGATACCGTTAAGAGAGTGGGGGCTTACTGATCGAAGCTTATCTCTTTGCCGGCGATAAAAACTTTTTTTACGTCAATATTGCCGTCAAAGAGGATAAAGTCCGCGTCTTTTCCCGGAAGAAGGCTCCCTTTCTTTTCAAGACCCGCGATCCGGGCCGGGACGGAGGTCATCATGGCGGCAGCTTTTTCCAGAGGCAGCCCCGCCTTGTTGACCATGACCCGGACAAGCCGGTCCGTAGTGGCAACGCTTCCGGCGAAAGCTGAACGATCCGGCAGTTTCGCGACGCCGTCTTCGATGATAGCCGGGAACGCCTCTTTAAGGCTCCCAAGAACCGTGGGGCCGTCCTTTCCGTCCGCGCCCCGCATGCTGTCGGTAACAAGGCAGATTTTTTCGTTGTCCTTGCACTTGACAATGAGTCTGAGCAGTTCCGGCGGAAGGTGGGAGCCGTCGGCGATTATCTCTACCGTAAGGGAGTCTATGAGATAGGCGCTTTCGATTATCCCCATAACGCGGTAACCCCGGCGACGGATGATGGAAGACATGCAGGAATAGAAATGGGTTACATGGGTATAACCGGAATCCACCGCGGCCAGAACCTCGTCATATGTTGCGCTGCTGTGGCCTATGGACATGAGGACGCCCTGGGAGGAAAGCCTTCTTCCCATTTCCAGGGCCCCCTCAAGTTCAGGCGCAGCGGACCACCGCAGAATGGCGCCTTCAGCCTTTTCCAGGATCTTTTCATAATGCCCCGGTTCGGGATTTCTGATATAAGCGGGATTCTGCGCCCCTTTTTGTTCGGCGCTGAAATAGGGGCCTTCCAGATGCAGCCCCGGAAGGCAGGGCATGGCCGCGCTTTGCTTTTTTGCTTTCTTAAAAGCCTCAATGGCTAAAAAGAGATCCTCGTCGCTGCTGGCTGACGTGGTCGGCAGAAGGGTAGTTGTTCCATGGCGCAGGTGGGTTTTCGCGGCTTTTATAACAGCCTCTTCAGTACCGTCCATAAAGTCGTACCCGCCGCCGCCGTGAACGTGAAGATCGATAAACCCCGGCGAAAGATAAAGACCTCCGCAGTCTATGTTCCGCACATTCCCGGCAGGCGCCGAATCCATAGCCCCTGCTTCAAGAATAAGGCCCTTGTCTTCAAGTAAAAAGCCGTCCGGTATGATGCGATCGTTTACTATCAGTTTGGCATGGGTATAACAGTTCACGGCTTTCCTTAAAGGAATATTTCCTTTCCGCTCTTAACCGATTCTTCTACAGCGCTTATCAGTTTCACCGGGAGAACGAGATCCTCGTATGAAACAGGCATTTCTCCTGTACGGAGCATGTTGACCAGATGCTGCACTTCCATCGCATAGGCCAGAGAAATATCGACATGGTGGCCAACGTCAATTTCACGGAAGATATTGCAGTTTTTAGCAAATATGAGAGCTCCCGATTCGTGGGTATCCTTGGTATAGTTCAGAGTGATATCGAACCCTGCGTAACGCCAAACGGAAATACGGCTGCCGTTCTTTTCCACTGTGATAAGACTTTTTATTTCCTTTCCGAATATCTCCAGTACAATTTCTGTCAGATGAGGAGAGTAGAAATAGAAACCATCATATTCACTTGCCGGGTCTGCGGCATAGTTCAGGCTGGCGCTGATAAATTCATTTTTGGCGATAAGCTGCCGGACTATATTCTTGAGCATTACTACATCCATGACCAGTCTGGCGCTGGAACCTCCACAGAGCCTGGCTCCCGATTTTTTCGCCCCAGCGATAAGGCGTTCCGCTTCGGCTGTATCGGAAGTGAAAGGCTTGTCCACAAAAACCGGCATCCCTTTCTCCACAAAAGGTATGGCGTATTTATAATGAAGGGAACCCTTACGGCAGGTAATGCACATGGCATCTACTTTTCCGTGAAACTCCTCAGGATTTTTGGCGATAAAATCGACCCCCGCTTCATCCATGATGCGTTTTGCCGATTCCTCGTCAGGACCGTAAACCCCCACTATCCTGACATCGGGGTAGCGGAGTTTGCCGGTTTCGGGATCAGGCAAATTGACGATTTTTGAAAACGCCATAGCGTGGCTGTTCTCGGTTCCGATAATTCCAATTCTGTACATACTGTCCTCCATAAATAATGATAATCATTCTCACAGCGGGGGATTCTGCCTGTGGGCTTCTTCCATGACCCAGATCTGCTGGCGGACCTGCTCGGGCGTAACAACCAGCGGCTTTTTATTAACAAGATGATCGTAGACTGTGGCGTAGAGTTTCGCTACGGCTTCGTTGAAAACAGCCGTCTCGCTGCCTTTCCAGGAATCCTCCTGCCAGGGCAGGTCCTCCCGGCAGTAGAGGGGGTTCCAGTCCTTATCGTGCAGAGGCTCCGGAAGAAGCTTCTGTTCGGGAGCTTCAGAGGGTACAAACCAGCGCCATTTAAGCTCCTTCATATCCCCCTTAAGACCTCCTGAAGAACCCTGGACATTATAGGTAAACGATGGGTAGGCGTCGCAGGAAGAAATTTCCACATCAATAAGGGGGCGTTCCGGAGCGGAAAGGATGAGTTTTACATAGTCTTCCGCGTCACCCCAGGTATTGACCCGGTCCATTTTACAGAAAACAGACGGGTTCCCCTGGCGGTAATCCAGGAGGTCCAGGGCCTGATCCACCGGATGGGGGCCGGTGTTGTAAAGGCTGCCTCCTCCGTATTCCCGCAGGGTCTGCCAATCCCAGCGGCGGGCGTAGCCGTTGAACTCAATGCCTATCTGTACGATCCTTCCCAATACCCCGGAGGCGATAACGTTTTTTACCTGTTCAAAATAGGGGGCAAACCGTGACTGCTGAAAAACGGCCAGCATCCTGCCGGTTTTGTCCCGCCTGGCGATAAGCTGATCAACCTGGGCGGCGGTGTGAGCAAAAGGTTTTTCACAGAGTACATTGAAGCCGTGATCCAGCAGGTCCAGGCTGACCGGCAGATGCTGATGGCTGAAACCGGCGTTCACCACAAAATCAATATCCTTCTTTCCGAAGAGTTCACGGTAATCCGCAAAGGCGGGACAACCGTATTCCTTCTCAGCCTTTTCGCGTCTTTCCCTGATAAGCTCTACCACATAGGCGACCCGGTACTTTTCGGATTCAGAGAGAATATAGCTACCGTGTATATCCCGCCCGCTGCGGCCTTGTCCGATAATGGCGATCTTAAGCTGTTTCATTTTGTTTCCTTATTACGAGGTTATCCGGAGCGCAGGCGGTCTCAAAATCCTGATCGATTTCATCGGTAATAACAGCAGTCTTAAACATTTTTTATCCCCTGAACCTCCGCCA
>JAITEW010000262.1 GCA_031281855.1 Treponema sp. | reverse complement strand
CAGGAGGAAAAGGACCGCTGCCAGGAGCCGTAAATTCAGCCCTCTCACGCGGTTTGTCGCCGCAGGGCGCCGGAAACTCATTACCAAAAATGCCTAACACAGTATAGTATAGTATACTTATAAATATCGGTGAAGCCGTAATAAACTGTAGTTGATAAGAAAAACTTCTGAACAACTCTCATAGAATTATTAGTGTTTCCGATATATACTATAGATTGATGATGAAGAAAGCGCTCTTTCTTTTTTGTAGTATTATTTTGTTCACATTGCCGGGTAAAGCCGGAGCGCTGGATTTCGATTCGGATTCCTACGGTTCCATATCGGATTACCTTAATTCCATCTTCGGACCTGATGAAAACGCGGGCCTTACCGCCTTCCCGGTACTGAATGTACCCATGGGAGGCCGTTCCGAAGGGATGGCAGGGGCTTTTGCCGCAGTTTCCGACGACATATCCTTTATTGAGTACAACCCCGCAGGTTCGGCGGTTCTGCCTTACACCGAACTGGCCTTGTTCCACAACAACTGGATAGCTGATACCAAGGTCGAAGGGGCTGTTTTTGCCCACAGGCTTGGGAATTTGGGCTTCGGCGCAGGGGCCAAATGGCTCTACACCCCTTTTACCGAATACAATATCTACGGAGACAGGGTTTCCAAAGGCTACTATTCGGAAGCGGTAGGAACCCTGAATATTTCCTACAATTTCCTGTCAGGGTACTATTTTTCCGGCCTCTCTTTGGGGGCAAATATAAAAGGGGCTTTCAGGTTCGTTCCCGACTTTACCGACGCCGATGACCAGGGGAACAACGAAGGCGCCTTGATCTCCGGTTCAGGCCGTTCCCAGTCAGCAGCCATGGCTATGGCGGACATCGGTCTTCTGACGCGGTTCAATGTCCTGAAGACCTACAGTTCCAGGGATGCCAACAGCTCAGCGGCGTTAGTCATCCGGAACCTGGGCCCTCCGGCAAAAGGCGATCCCCTGCCTTCCACAGTTGTTGCCGCGCTGGCCTACAAGCCCCTTAGGCCCCTCCTTGTCTCTTTCGACTTTTCGGTGCCCCTTAACCTTGCGGATATCAGCCTTTCGGAACGGCCTTACTGGTCCCTGGGCTTTGCCGCGCAGGTGACGAATTTTCTGTCCATGCGCATGGGCCTTATGGGCAAACACGGAAACGTACGGATCGCGCTGGGAAGCGCTGTGGAACTGGAAAAGATCTCCCTGGACCTCAACTATACCCTGGATCTCCTGACCCAGATGCAGCCCCTGAACCGGGTAAGCCTGGGGGTCCGCTTCAACCTGGGCGACGGGGGCAGAAAGGAACGGGCCGGCAGGGTGGACCAGCTCTACCTGGCAGGGCTGGACGCGTATTCAAGGGGAAACTACCAGGAAGCCCGGGAATACTGGGAAGAAGCCCTCCGTATAGACCCCAAATTCGATCCCGCCACGGAAGGGCTCAGCATCATCGCCCACGCCCAGAGCGTGCAGCAGAAAATCAGCGATATGCAGACCCTGGATTATTAGCGGCCAAGAGCCTGGCCAAAACCAACCGGGTTTTGGAACAGGCTCAGCGCTTATCTTTTTCTTCTGAATACCCGGTAATTGATATGGGGAAAAATATTGTGCCGCCGTTCGAGGCCCGTAAGCCATTCGGTGCTGATATAGTTGCTCCCAAGGGCTTCATATATGGTGGTAAAATTCCTCAAAGAGGATTCAATCTGGTTCCTGGCGTATTCGGAAGACTCCTGCTTATAAAGCATCCTGGACCAGTCTGAAGCCATAGCCAGCAGTATCTCCCTGGCAGCCTGGTTCAAGGCCCGTTCTTTGAGGCCCGTATTATCGGGAAAACGGTCGGCGAGTTCCGTCATGCGCTCAATAGCGCGCATAGTGTGGCGGTACGTCCAGTCGTTAGAGGCGTCTACCCAGCTTTCGGCGTAGCCATTCACGCCTGAAGAGGAAAACCCGGGCATAAGGACCTGGAAACTGCCAACATCCTGTTTATAAAGGTATTCCACAGGGGTCATAAACTGGAGTTCATTGCCGTACTCCTGGGGATCCCAAAGGGAACGGAAAAGGGTTTCCAGAAATTCCGGCCCTTCGTACCAGCGGCGGCCAAAGGTATCGGCCTCAAAGGCGCAGAGGCAGAGAGGGGGCTCTTTCATGAATTTCCCCGCTTCCCGGAGCCTGGAGATCCGGTTTTGCAGAAACAGCCGGGCCTGTTCGGCGGCCTTTCGGGCGGCCTTTTGGGGATCGTAAAGGCCCCCTCCGGCAGACCAGCATTTATACCCCGTACCGGTGCGCCCTCCCTGGGATCCGAGAAAGGGCGTGAGCAGTTCAGGAGGAAGCTCGTATCCCAGATCCCGCCGGTTGTCCCGGTACTCAGGCGCGGAAGCCATGGCCTCGATGTCTTCTTGGGCATAAAAATCCCGCCCCAGAATAAGAACCCCCGAAGGGGTCCTGACAGGGTAGAAGCTCCCTTTTTCGGCATAAGGGCGGCCAAAGACCAAACCGTGGGTTTCCACTATGGTATAGGCGAAATTATAGGCCCTGAACCAGGCGTCCAGTTCCCCGGTCCAGCCCAGTTCGGGCAGCCAGAACCCCTGGGGGTATTTGCCGAAACGGCTGCGGTAGGTTCCGATGGCAACCTCGATTTCCGCCTGTATTGCCTCGGGATAAGGGGTGTAAAAGGGAAGGAAAGAATGGGTCGCCCCGGTAGTCAGCAGCTCAAGGCGGCCTTTTTTCTGGTAATACTCAAAAACCTTAAGCAGGTTTCCCTCGTAACGTCCGGTAAAGAGCGCCCTTCTGTCCAGGATGCGATCATAAAAAAACTTCGCCGTTTCCCTGATAGTTTCACGCTTCGGCAGCCTGTCCAGTTCCCGGGCGCCGAATTCTATCTGCCTGTCCGTGTATTCCAGATAGCGCTTAATGAGAAACTCATCGGTAAGCATGTGGCAGAGTATGGGGGAAAGCGAGAGCCCCATCCTGAAGGGTATGTGGTCCCTGTCGAGGCGGTCAAAAACTTCCAGAAGCGGCAGGTAGGTTTCGGAAAGGGCTTCAAAAAACCAGCTTTCCTGGGCACAAGGGGACTGCTCAGGATGCCTGACAAAAGGGGTATGGGCGTTGAGGACGATGGAAATTACCGGGCAACCGCTCATGTCAACCAGCCGCAGAATAATCCCGCTTCTTGTCCCGGGACTGCCGGTCCCCGTTTCTGAGGATATGAAAATCTCCGGCCCCTGACAGGCAGATCAGGGGGTTGCCGTACCCCCCCGGGTCTCTGTTCCGCCTGGGAAAATCGAGCAGTTCCGGAAACCTGAAGGGCTTGGACGCTGCCAGGAGTATCTCCTCCCCTCCGTACCCGGCGCAGATCTCTACTTTGCATTGCCTGTTCATGTTTCCTCCCTCATGGCTCCTGTCCGCTGAAGGGAAACCCAGGTACCACGCAGTATCTTCGGTTCCTACAGGAACGATAAACACCCCTTCCTTTTCGGCGTCTTCAGGGGATATTCGTTCCCGGACTACCGGTTCTGCCCGGCCCAAGGGCGAAACTTTGAGGTAATAGCCGTCAAAATCCGGGGAGTTTTCAAAAACTTCCCTGTCGGCTCCCTTTACTTCCCAAAAAACAAAGACCCACAAGGGATCCCGTATCATAGCTTCGATAAAGGTAATGTTATACTGCTTTGGAATAGCGGCGGGTTCCGGCACATCAGCAGTAACAGGCGCAGTTTCCAGGGGCTCTTCATCCTCCCTGTCTTCTGCGGCCAAATCCAGGAGTTCTTCTATGATAAAAATCCGATCCAGCCCCGGAGGGATATCCAGGCCGGACCGATCCGCCATACGCGTCAGTTCGCCGGTAGAGAGGCTTTCAAGATACGACCTGGTGACCAGAGGATCATCCATAATTTAAGTATCATGGAAAAAAGAAAACTTCATGTCAAGCGAAGAAGCGCAGGGGCTTTCACCGCCCCCGGGTTATCAAGGTTTAATTAGTGTCTGTCCACAAAGTCGGTTACT
>JAITEW010000243.1 GCA_031281855.1 Treponema sp. | reverse complement strand
ATTTAATCCACAAACTGTATACTTTATAATACGATTTCTAAATTAGGCTAAAACCACATTAAAAGAAACTAACCGCTAAGGCGCATAAGGCGAAAAAGGGAGGGAATGTTCAGGTTTCCCTAAAACATGAACCTCACCCTAATTTCGTCCGACGAAACCCCTTCGCGGTTTTCTCGTTTTACCAAATCCCGCAGGGTAAAGGAGTCTTTCAGGGGATCTTCACCGGGAATAACTATCCACTTGATGCCTTTTTTTTCAGCCAGCATGAACTGTTTAGGGAGTTTATCTTCCTCAAGGAAGACCTCGCAGAGGACGCCGGCTTTCCGGAGTTTTTCGGCCAGCGCCTGGGCCGCGCCTGTGTTTTTTTCGCCTGTACAGGCAATAGCCAGGTCGGCGTAAGTCGGCCGGGAGCTGAGGCGGCCCAGGCTTTCAAGGCCCGCGATAAGGCGGTCGATGCCGATGGAAGAACCAACGCCGGGGACGGCTTCTTTCAGGTAGAGGCCCGTGAGGTTGTTGTAACGGCCCCCTGAGCAGACCGATCCCAGCTCCGGCATATCCGTTAAAAAGGTTTCGTACACAATGCCGGTGTAGTAATCCAGGCCTCTGGTAATCGACGGGTCCAGGGTAAAGGCCCCCTCAATGCCTGTCTCGATCATGAAGCGGCGTATCAGCGCCAGCCGTTCGGCTTCAGGGCAGAAGCCGCCCCCGGGCCCCACAGCCGCGGCGTTTAAGGCCTCCAGGGTTTCGTCAAAGGTCCCCCGGATTTCGATGTAATTCAGGATCTCACGGGCTTTACCGGCCCCCGCGGATTCGGCAAGGAGTTTCAGCGTTTCTTCACGGCCTATTTTTGCCAGCTTGTCCACGGTACGGAGTATGTCCGCGGACTTTTCCAGCACCCCCAGGCGGGAGAGGAAGCGGTTAAAAAGGCCCCGGTGGTTGAGGTGTATAGCGACTTCCCCGGCGCCAAGGCAGGAGATGGTTTTCCGCATCATCAGGAGGATCTCGAAATCAGCCGCCGCGTTGTCGCTGCCTACAATGTCAAAATCGCACTGCGTAAATTCCCGGTAACGGCCCCGCTGGGTGATTTCCCCCCGCCAGACCTTGGCGATGTGGTAGCGTTTGAAGGGGAGGGGGATTTCCTGGCGGTGCTCGGCGACAAAACGGGCGAACGGGACAGTCAGATCGAAGCGGAGGGCCACGTCCCGGTCCCCGTGGTCCTTAAACCGGTAGACCTGCTTTTCCGTGTCACCCCCGCTTTTGCCCAGGAGTATTTCGGCGTATTCCAGGACCGGCGTGTCTATAGGCACAAAGCCAAAAGAACGGAAAGATTTTTCGATTTTTTCAACCAGATCTTTCCGGGCAATTTCCGCGGAAGGGAGGAAATCCCGGAAACCTTTTAAAACACGGGGTTCTATATATGCCGCCATACTACCATTCCCTTAACGCTTTAAAGCCATAGAAGGATTCGCCCTGCAAGCATACCAGTAATCATCAAGTATTTCCACCAGCTCGGGGCTAAAATCCAGGCTTGCCATAGTGCGCACGATGCCCTGGGGCAGGACGGCGGATTCGACAACGGTTCCGGCTGCCGATACCCGGAATTTTTTGAAAAAGAACTGATAAGCCACAGCGGTTCCCGGCGGCCTTGCGGGAGCCTTCGCCGCTTCCAGATGCTCCACGGTTTTGCTGGAGATGCTGAAAATCTGGATGCGCCGGGCCTCCTGGTTAGGCTCCATTACAGTGGCGTACATGTTGTACCCCATGATTTTTGCGACCTCAGGGGTTATCTTTATCGCCCTTTTGCCGTAATCCTCGAACTGGGTCTTGATCCTGTCCTGGGTTTCCAGAAACCCTCCCAGCATGACGACCATCTCGTCAGGCGTGGCTTTGTAATCCACCACAAAAAGCCCCACGTTTTCACGGCCTTTCATCTGGCCTATAGTAGTCAGGCTGCAGCGGACGAAAAATTTGACAGGCTCCGGCCTGCTGTCAGGGTTAAGGGCGATAGAAAGCCCGACGATGCCGTTTACATAGCGCTGGAAAAAAGTGAGCTCCTGTTTGGAAAGGGACGCGAGAAAGACGGAACGTTTGAACCCTAACTGGAAAGGTACGCAGAGTATGACATACTCCTCGATTTTAAGAAAACAGTGGGATCTGTCCAGCCCGAGTTTGCTTAACGCGTACTGGCTGCAGGCGATGCTTTGCTCACTGAACCGTGCGAGGTATTGTGCTGATCCCGTCGGCATAGTAGCCATTTTTTTTCTTATCCACCTTGTTTATAGTGTTAGTAATAATTCTATACAAATATTCGAAATTAGCAACCAGTGGAAAGTGTCTTTTCAGGAATATCTGCGGAGAAGACCTAAATGAAGCCCTAAATATCCTCAAAACGTATGCCTTCCCCTGAGGGGATGAAATTCCGGGCTTTTCTGCCCAGAATCCTGCCTTCCCATGAAGGGTGAAGGCCGGGACGGAGTATTTTTTCCGTACGAAGTACCGCAATCATGTCTTTGCCGATAGTTTCCCCTTCGTGTATGTCCCTTAAAGCGTGGATTGAACGGTTGGTCCTTTCGGAGTTGGCTTTTTCCGAAGGCGCCAGGCGTTTTACCCCGTCTCCGAGCACCGCCTCCGCTGTTTCCTGCCCCCATTCCTCATACACGGCCTTGAGGGACTCTTCAGGCCCCTGTTTTGAGGCCCTGCGCACTTCCCGGACCATACGGGCAAAGGCTTCAGGAGGCAGGGCAATGGGGTCGTCCAGGCCCGGATCATCCCTGGAAAGGCAGAAATGCTTTTCGATTACCGCTCCGCCTGCGGCGGCTGCCAGAACCGGTACCAGACAGGGGTCCATGCTGTGATCGCTCACCCCTGCCGGGACTCCGAAAATCCCGCTGAGGTTTTTAAGAACCCTCAGGTTGTAGTCTTTTTCCGGCGCCGGATAGGCGGTTACGCAATGGAGCAGGCATACCTGCGGCCTTTCCCCAAAGGAGGACAGGGTTTCCAGGGCTTCCTCAATATCTCCCAGCCTGGAAACCCCTGTGGAAAGCAGCGCCGGGACCCCGAATGAGGCTGCTTCCCTGAGCAGCGCGGTATAGTTCAGTTCAGGAGAGGCTATTTTGACGAATTTCGGCTCAAGGGCCTTCAATTCCCTGGCGCTTTGGATGCCGAAAGGGGTGCAGAGAAAGAGAAGGCCCTGTTTTTCCACTTCTTCCTTCATAAGGGCGTAAAACGAAGGGTCCGTCTCAAGGTCCCTGAAGCGGTCGTAAAGGCGGATCTTTCCCCCCGGAAGAGCGACTTCCCCGGTGTTGGGGTGGAGGATCTCATGGGCGTAGACAATCTGGAATTTAATGCAGTCCGCCCCGGCTTCCGCCGCCGCCGCGATGAGTTCCCTGGCCTTGCCCGGATCGGCCCCATGGGACGTTCCTAACTCAGCGATAATCAGAACCTTTTCCGGTCCGTATTCAACGCCGTTTATGCTGAATTTTTCATTTGTCATCATATCCCTCTCGACTTTTTTTTATTCTTGTAGTATACTTTATATCGTTAATGATTGATTTTCGGTAAGAATATCCTTTACAATCATTAATTAATAAAATTAACGCCAAAGGAGTTTTATATGAGAAGCCTTTATTGCGATGTTTGCAGTTGCGAGATTAAACAGCCGGTTTCCAACCGGAATTACTTCCACATGGCCCACAGGGATCTCTGTGAAGCCTGCCATGACAAACTGGAAGCCGAGATCAAGCCGGTGATCAGGACCAAGCAGCCTTTTAACTATGACTGGTATAACAAGGTGGTCCAGGAGTCTATCGAAAAGGCCATTCAGAAGGGCAAGTTTTAGACAAGAGCCGTTACCTGGCGCTTACAGCCCGTTAATTGCCGGCAGCGGCGGTTAATGGGTTGTTTGTTTCCTCTTTGAAGCGCTGTTTCGCGGTTATAGAGTTGCGAAAATACCTCTTCCCATTTGATGAATAATGTGATAGTATAGTAAAGCTTGCTCAAAATTAACAGTTTTGGAGCAAGTTCTGAATTCTCAGTTTATCTGTATTTCAATTTCAAGGAGAATAATCTATGTCGGGCCACAGTAAATGGGCGACTATTAAACACGCGAAAGGCGCCGCTGATGCGAAGCGGGGCCAGATGTTCACCAAACTTATCAAGGAAATTTCCATTGCCGCCAGAATGGGAGGGGGCAGCCCCGAAGGAAACCCGCGGCTCAGGACGGCTATCCTGAAAGCCCGGGGGGCCAACATGCCCAAGGACAACATCGACAGGGCGATAAAAAAGGGAACCGGTGAACTTGAAGGGGTCAACTACGAAGAATTGACCTACGAAGCC
>JAITEW010000225.1 GCA_031281855.1 Treponema sp. | reverse complement strand
TTTTTTGTGGGCTGGCCTCTGCCTATGGAATTCAAACTCCAGTATGGGCTTCCCTTGTGGGGCAAAAACCAGCGGATCAACAACACCATCACCCTGCAAATCAGGGCGTACTTCCGCATCGGGTCCGCTGAATAGGCTAAGCGGGTTTTCAAAAACAGCTTAAAGTTAATCCAGGGGGGGAATGGTTCCGGACGGAAGCATCCCCCCTGGGTTGATTCCGCTACAGAGGCGAACCCTGGTTAAACGCAGCCGCCGGGTCCGGCAGGCGTGTTTTCAGGCTTCTTCTTTGTCTTTCTTTCCCTTTTTTTCGTCAGGTTCTTCTTCAGGAGGTTTCCAGAGCGCTTCCTCTCCCGGAGGGAGATTGGTCCGGAAATGGGGCGCCGTCATATCCAGGCCCCTGGAGGCGAAACCGTCCTGGAGGTTTGCATAGAGCTCGGAATAAATGGCAGGCATGTTGTCGATTTTTTTGGTATAACAGTTGATCTGGTACCTGGCGTAAAAATCGTCAAGAGCCGTCTGGAGGACAAAAGGCTTGGGGGTTTTAAGCACATGCCGGGTCTTAAGAGCCGCCTCAATGAGGATTTCGTGGATGAGCCGCCAGGGCGTGGAGTAAGCAAAGGTGATGTCGGCGTGAAGTACGAGGCCCTCCTCATCCTCGTCTGATGAGGTGTTGTAGTTGATAATGCTGGCCTGGAGAACCTGGAGGTTAGGGATAGTGATGTATTCGTTCTTGGAGGTCTTTATGCGCAGGACCATAATGGATTTTTCCACCACAAACCCTACATTGTTATGAATCTGGATGCGGTCGCCAATTTTGAAAGAACGCATATAGGTGATAATAATGCCTGCCACAAGATTGCCGATAGCGGAGCTGGACCCAAAAGAGAAGATGAGGCCCACGAAAACCGAAACGCCCTGAAATATCCTCGATTCGGAACCGGGAAGGTAGGGATAGACGATAGCCACAGTAAAGGCGTAGAGCATGAACCTGAGTATGTTAAAAGTCGGCTGGGCCCATTCAGGATAAAAACCCGGTAGTTTGAGTTTTTCCCGGGCTATCTGAACGGAAAAAAACTTGAGCCCCTTAATTACATATTTGGTGATTAGCAAAATAATAATAATAGTGATTAGGTTCGGGATGTATTTTATGATGCTGAACGCTATGTTTTTAAGAGGGTTGAGGATGTAGCCGAATATGGTAGAAGCAAGGTTCTCTGTAGCAGGGAACAGGCTGAAAACGATGGGAATAGTGATAAAGAGCTGGAAAACAGTGATGATGTATTTCAATATTTTGAGGAAGAAAAGAATAACATTGGTGATCTGCCGGGACGTGAGAAGCCTGAGGTTCTTGATGACCAGGGGCTTAATCCGGGAACCGGCGTTATTCGTTATCTTGTCGGATGTTTTTTTGAAGATAAGCCAGACGATCCACATAAGGAGGATCTGGCCCGCGATAATGCCTGCCGCTATGCTCAGCTTTTGGGCGAAGGGCATAACAGAACGTTCCGTCAGGGTCTGCTCAATGGCTTCCGTCAGCGCAGGTAACTCATCCTGTTCCATAGTGCTTCCATTATAAACAGCTTACAGACAGCTTGCTATAGCTCCCTCAAGGGCCTCCGGTTCGGGATCGATTAGGGCGATAGGTTCAACACTCCTGTTCAGGACATGGAGTTTTTCAGGAAGCTCCACAGTCTGTCCCGTGGCTTTTTTTACGATTTCCGCTTCTTTTGCCGGGTGGCCTGTTGCCAGGACAATGGTATGAGTGTAACCGGACTCTTCAGTCCTGGCGAAGAGCCTGGCAGCGGCAAAGGCCACGGCGCTGTGGGGATCAAGGAGCACGCCGTACTCCTTCCATGCCTGCTTCATAGCCGTTTCTGTGGACTTGTCGTTAATGGCAGCAGGGAAGACCATGTTCCGCATTACCGCCGGGGCTTCCTGGTAGAATGAAGCGAGGCGCTCGTAATTTGACGGCTGGACTATATCCAGCGCAGGAGAATTGGTGGCAATCAGGGGATGGGGGACGAACTTGCCCCCGCAGATAAATTCGCCAAAGGCGTTGTTGGCGTTCATAGCGGCGATAAAGCCGTTTACAGGCATGCCGAATTTCCAGGCATAGAGCCCGGAGATAAGGTTCCCGAAATTCCCTGAAGGAACGGAGAAAATCAGATCCTCTTTCAGGTACTTTTTCACCTTGATAAAAGCGTAGAGGTAATAAAAGGCCTGGGGCAGGAGCCTTCCGGGGTTGATGGTATTGGCGCTGGTAACATTGTAGCGTTCCGCAAAAGGCCGGTCGTTGATGAGTTTTGTAACAAGGGCCTGGCAGTCGTCAAAGGCGCCTCTGACCTGTATGGGGATGATATTGCCCCCGTTTGGCGCAAACGTGGAAGGGTCCAGGCCCCTGATGGTCCCGGAAGGATAAAGCAGCACCGAAGTAAGGCCCTTGCGGCCGCTGAACGCCCTTGCTAAACTTACTCCCGTATCCCCCCGTACAGCGCTTATGATCATGGCGTTGCCGTTGTTTTTTAAGAGCTCTTCCAGAACAGCGGCCAAAAAAGCCACGCCGAAGTCTTTGAAAACCCCCGTAGGGCCGTTGTACAGGCTAAGGAGGGATATATTGTCATCCAGCCGCTTCAGTTCAGGTTCGAAGTCAAAAGCGCTTTCCGCTACCATGGAGGCTGAAAAAGGGTTAAACTCGCCCTGGAGTATGCTGGGAGCCACTGTCGCAACCAGTTCGGGATAGGTGGTTTTTTCATCCATGTATAAGAAAAATTGCCGCATATCAGGCACTGAAGCAGGGACATAAAGCCCCTCTCCGGGCGGAAGGCAGCGGAGAACTGCGTCCTTAAAGGAGACCTGGGGTTTCTGGGATTTGGTAGACCGGAATTGCATTTCTTATTATTATAAGTGATAGGTTGCCAAAAATGCAATTGGACCTGTTAAATAAGCCGGTTGGTTATCTGCTAACCGCAGGTTAGCTTGCAACTCTATATGAGGTTTCTTGAGTAAAAATGAACAAAAAAGTCGGAATAGAACGCTGCGGCGGCTATGACAGGGATGAACTATACCGGGCCCTAAAAGCCGCCTCCGATCTGGCGGGGGGCCTGGACGTGGCCGGTAAAACCGTTCTCTTAAAGCCTAACATTGTCTTTGATTCTCCTCCGGAGAAGGCTATTGTTACCCACCCGGCTTTTTTGGAAGCCTGTATACAACTGGTCCGGGAAAAGGGGGCAGCCGGCATCCTGGTAGGCGACAGCCCGGGTCTCCAGGGGCCCGGTTTTACGGCCCGTCTTTCGCATCTTGGGGAAACGGCCCTCCGGAACGGCGCCGAGTGGAGGGATTTTACCAAGGGCAAAACCGAAGTCCCATGCCCGGAAGGCAGGGCTGTAAAACAATTCTCCCTTGCCGGGGCAGTCCGGGAAGCGGACTGCATCATCAGCCTCCCTAAGCTCAAGACCCATCAGCTCATGATTTTTACCGGAGCCATGAAGAACCTCTTCGGCCTCGTCCCTTCGGCGGTTAAGAGCGCTTTCCATGTACGTTTTCCCTCACAGGAAAGTTTCGCCTCAATGATCGCCGATCTTAACCTGGCGGTAAAACCCCATTACGCCTTTATGGACGCTGTTACCGGTATGGAAGGCCCCGGACCGGCAGCAGGAACCCCCAGGCACATAGGCCTGGTTCTCGCTTCCTCCAACCTCCTTGCCCTGGACGCCGCTGCGTGCCTTATCATAGGCTATCCCCCCGGGGCGATTCCCGTCAGCCGCGAAGCCCTGGCCAGGGGGGACTGGCTTAACGATTTTTCTGAAATCGAGTACCCCGGCCTTCACCCGGAAGAGGTGAGGATTCCGGATTTTGTCAAAGTCCCTCTTAAAAAACCGGGCAGCCAGCTCCTGGACTTTGTGCTCCCCAAGGGGCTGCGGCGTTTCCGGGAAGCCCTTGTCCCAAGGCCGGAGATCAACCACGAGCTCTGCGTCCGCTGCGGGGACTGCGCCCGTATCTGCGCATCAGGGGCTATCGCTCCCTTCGGGGACGGGAAGGAAAGGCGGATGGCAGTCAATTACAAAAAATGCATCCGCTGTTACTGCTGTCATGAAATATGCCCCTTAAAGGCGATTGCTATCAAAAAAGTGAAAATCACCCAGGCTCTGAGCTAAACTTGACCCGCAATCACGCCCTGGCTCGCCTCTGCCTCCCATATGGTCACGTTTAGTCCTCGCTGCAGGGATTCAGCCACGCTGCCAGCGCCAGTTCGTCCAGGCGGATCTTTTCAAGCCCGGTGGTTACTTCAACAGCTTTGCCGTCTCTGGTGCGGAGATAGTAGAGCCATGCCCTGACGGGTTTTTTGAAAATATCCGAAACCGCCCTTTTATAAGCCCCAAGCTGGCCGTAGTGATCTTCCGGTACCGCGATTCTGTCGGTTTTGAAATCCACGATCCAGACGGCGTCTTCTTCTTCAAAGAGGAGATCGATTTGGCCTGTTACCGGGATGACCCTTCCTCCGGCGCTTGCTGCGGTGATGACAGGGAATTCCGCTTCACGCCGCGGCGCAGCGGCGCAGCGCCTGCCGAGATCCGAGCCGAGGAAATTTTCCGCCATGGTTTCGGCTTCCTGGCGGATAAGATCAAAGCCTTTCCCGGTTTCAAGCCTGAAAAGTATGTGCTGCGGAATAACGGGAGGCTGCCCGCTTAAGCGGCCTTCAAGAACAGCGTGGACCAGGGTCCCGAAGTCCGCGGCCTCAAGCTTCGCTTTTAACAGGAGGCTGTCGAGTTTGTCGAACCTTTCGGAACCAGGCTCTCTGGGCGCTGCGGCTTCGTTCCGGGGCCGGTAAACAATACGGCTGGCCGCGAGGGACGGGGTCAAAGGCGCGCCGCTTTCGATGCTGCCGGCTCTTTCATAAAACTCCTCAGCTTTTGCCGCCGCTTCGGCCATAGACGCCTTTTGGGAACCTGTCCGGAAGACCTCGCTGCGGCTTAGTACCGGGATGGCTTCCAGGGTGTAAAGATACGAAGGCCCCACGGGGCTTGTCAGGGCAGGGAGTAGAAGATCGAGGAAACCCTGGCTCTGCCCCGGGGCTCTTTCCCGCAGTTGTTCCAGCCTGTCCTGTAGTGTTTCAGTCTGCGGCTCTTCTTTGGTTCTTTTCCGCAGCGCGGCGCTTATGTAAAGTTCGCTTTCAGCCCTGGTCATGGCTACATACAAAAGACGCCTCAACTCCGCCTTTTCCCGGTCCTGTTCCTCTTTTTGCCCTGTATCGTAAAAATAATTTCCCCTTCCGCCGCCGGGAAGTTCTTCCGCGCTGGGAAGGTTCACAGCGAAGCCCCAGGTTTCATTTGAGTACATCAGCTTTTTTCCGGAATTGGCGGTACGGTAATTTCCGGCCCTCCAGAGGAACACTACCGGGAATTCCAGGCCCTTGCTTTTGTGGATAGTCATAATCCGCACGCCTGTTTTCCCTTCAGCAGGAATGTTGAGATCCTTTATCTTTTCATCGTTCTGTATAACATCGTCAAAGACATCGAGAAAATCGGCAAGCGTTTTTCCCTGTTCGCCGGATTTCCGGGCAAGCTCAAAAAAGAAGTCAAAGAGTTCTTCGTATACCTGCGCCTGGGCGGACCACACTGTTTCGCAGCGGTAGCCCCAATGGTACCAGAGTTTGGTCAAAAGGCCCGTAACCGGCAGGACCCGGGAATCGCTGATCATAGAGCGGTAAAGGTCCCCGGCTCTTTGGTACTGCTCCGCGTCTTCCGGGGAAAGGCAGTTTCCGGGCAGTTCTGCAAAAGGCCGCGTCCCGCTGAGGAGGCACGCCGCAAGACCGCTGTCGCTCAGGCCCGTAAGGGGCGAACGGAGCACTGCGGCGTAGGCGCCACGGTCTTCGGGATACACCATAAGCCTGAGGAAGCTATAGAGATCGTTGATAGGAGCGTCGCTGAAAAGCCCTGCAGGATCATCTGCGCTGTAAGGGATGCCGGAATTACGGAACTGTTTTTCCAGAGCCCCCTGGGAAGACGCGGTGCGCTGGAGTACCGCGAAATGACGGAACTCGCAAACCGTTTCGCCCTGCCGGGTCTTTATTTTCACTTTTCCCTTTACCATTTCCAGAATTTTCCGGGCAATAAAAACCGCTTCAAGATCCGCTGAAGAGAGCCTGTAGGGATCGTCTTTGGGCATTTCATCGGGATCGAGGAGACAGAAATGAACCGCCGCCTTATGCAGGGGGCTGAGTTCTTCCCGTGCCAGGAGCCGGGTATAAGAAGCTTCGTAAGGCGTTTCGGGATTTTTCGGCTGAAACACCGCGGCTTCCGGGTCCCCTTCCAGGTCCTGTTCCGGGAGGAGGCCGCCGAAAAACCAGTTGTAAGCCGCCACCAGCATGGGGCAGGAACGGTAATTGTGGGCAAGGTTGAGGCTGCCTCCGGGGCCTGCCTCTGCGAGTTCCCTTGCAAGGCTTGTGAACACCGAAACATCGGCGCCCCGGAAACGGTAGATCGACTGCTTTTCATCGCCTACAAAAAAAAGCCTGCCGGGATGCAGATCCCCGGTTTCAAGGGACGCGCTTTTTTTCGCATCCCCTTTTTTGGCAATAAGGAAAATCAGATCCCTCTGGAGGCTGTTGTTGTCCTGGAATTCGTCGATCATCACCGCTTTGAGGCTTTCTTCGTACATACGCCTCAGGTCTTCATGCTCCCTTAATGCGTCCGCCGCAAGCCGGGAAACATCGTTAAAAGACAGCGCGCCGGCTTCCCGTTTTTTCCGCCTGAAGGCTTCGTTGAATTTTTCAAGAAGTGAAAAAACCCCGGCAGTTATATCCGCCTGGAGGAGATAAGCGGCTATGCTTTCAAGCTCGTCGTAGCTCCCTTTGAGGGCGTCGTGGTATTCCTTGATCCCCGCGAGCTCCCGGGAATTGGAGGCTATGGTCCGGACGCTTTTAAGGTTGTATAAAAAGCCGAAATATTCACGGGTTTCTTGTTTAATTTTTTCCGCTTCGCTGTTTTCTTCTTCTGATGACCCTGATGGGTTAAAAACGCCCATAAGGGCAGGGAGCTTTTTCATGTCCGGCGTTTGGGGAACAGGTTTTTTCAGTATTTCCCGGAACCGCGCTGCAGTCTGGCTTGCGGATTTGTTAATAGCATCCATTTCCCTGATAATAGCTTCCATGTTTTTTTGCACCAGTTTGAGGGTAAGATCCCAGCGGGAAAAAATATAATCAAACTGCCTGGCCAGGTATTCCCCAAAGGGCAGCGGGCGGCTTACGGAACTGCGGGTCAGGGCCAGTTCCGCAAAGAGGCCCTCAGCGACATCGCGTATTTTGTTTTCCGCCATCAGGGTCCTGAGCGCGGGGCTGCTCCGGTGTTCCAGCGCGAAGGGCAGGGCCTCGTTCAGGGCCAGTTCCCGGACCCCGTCCTGATCGATGCTGAAATCCGGGCTGATCCCGTAGCGGCCTGCGGCGATCCTGGCTACAGATGAGCAGAATGAATCCAGGGTTGATATGTTCGCTTTGTGAAAATTTTCCAGCGCTTTTTTTACTTTTTCATTTTCCCTGTGTTCCAGAAGCATGCCGTAGATGCGGCTGTACATCTCGTTTGCGGCTTTGTTGGTAAATGTCAGGCTGAGGATCTCTTCAGTCTTGAGGCCCTTTTCCATGATAAGCCACGCGTACCTGGAAGAGAGGACCAGGGTTTTTCCCGAACCTGCGCCGGCGGTAACTGCGGTGTTGGTTTGGGCGGTAACCGCCCGGACCTGATCTTCGTCTAAACCTTCAAGCAATTTTTTACTATTCATCATCGGCGTCTTCCCCGAAGGCCCCCGGCGCTGAACCGCGCGGGTTGAGGGAATACACGGTACGGCAGATTTTTTTGTATTCACACCCTGCGCAGGTTTTTATGTTTTTCTCAAATGCCGAAAAATCCGGGGCCTTGAGAAAGGCGGTAAAATTCCTGATATACCCTTCAAGGCTGTCCAGGGTTTCCTGGTACTCCTCCCTGGTATGGCCCTTTTTCCCTGACGGCTTCCCTATGACCGCAGTGAGTTCATTATTGTAGATACTGATAAAAAACGCCCCTTCAACTTTGGAGTTTTTATGAACTGCCTCATAGAGGCGGACATAAAAGGGAATCTGAAAATCTTCAAGCTCCTTGTCCGCTGTTTTGGTGCTTTCCGCTTTGCCCGGGGTTTTCCTGATTTTGTAGTCCATGATAACCGGCGACGCTTCTGCCGAAACCGAGACGCGGTCTATTTTTCCGTTCAATACTACCCCGCCCGGTTCCGTTTCCAGAACGGTTTCAAGCCATTCTTCAGTAACCTCTACGCCGTAGAAGGGGAAGTACTGCTTTTCCAAATCCAGAAGGCGCGCGAGTTTTTTTGAAATCGCCCGGGCCTGGGCGCTGACAAGCGGCGCCGCCAGGGGGCCTTCAAAAGCACGGTAATTGAGGGCAGCCTCCTGGGCGCAGGCTGCGGCCCATTCCCGGTACTCCCCAAGCCGGGAGGGATCGAAAACGCCGCCTTCGTCTTTTATGCGGTTAAAGAGATTCCGTAGAATTTCGTGGTAGAGATTCCCCAGGGACTTGTCGTCCAGGAGTTCCGCTTCAAGGGAAAAGCGGCGGATTTCGAAGATCTTTCCGTAGAACCACAAAAGAGGGCACTGGTAAAACGTATTGAGATCCGTGGCCGACACCCGCGGCATGGGTTCCTTTCCTTCCGTTTGAATCCACTGGACTTCCCGGATTTTTTTCCCGGCCATTGCCGCAGCCGGACTTTCTGCGGGAAAGGCGGAATCAAGCATGATGAAAGGGTTTTTCTCCCTTGCCCGGATCGAAGCGTTCCAGTACCGGAAGCCTTCTTTCTGAACCGGGAAGAGCCTGGCCGGAAAGCCCCCCCCCAGGGCCCACCAGGATCGTTCCTCAACGAAAGGGTCCCCCGCAGGGACCGCGGCTTCCTCAACACAGGAAGCGAAAAAGTTATGGGGAATTGAATAGCCCGAAAGGGTCTCTGTTGACGAGCTTATCCTGAGCCCGGTTCCTGAACCGCCGGGAATTCCTGCCTGGTAGAGGAGAAAGAAATCCCCTGATGCGTCGTAATCCCTGAGCCCCAGGCGGTTCCGCTTGTCCTGCCTGAGGAATTCCAGGGGCCGGTACAGCACCGTAGCGGCCTGCTGGGAGGCGTTGAGTATGAACTGGCACTTAAAGGGGGAAGCCGCTGCGACCCGGTAAGGGTAGACGCTGACCCCGCTCTCTTCCTGTCTGAGTACGTAGCGTATCTCCTTGAGAAGCGAAACAAAAAAGGCAAAAGGCCTTGGAGGGGTCAGATCCGGATGTTCCTTCTCCAAGCGGACCAGGGCGGAAAGTTCCTCGACGCACCGCGCCAGTACGGCGTCGTTTTCGGGGGGATACTCTTCCTGGTTCAGAAACCCCCTCCGGAGTGCGAAGTAATGCTCCCGTACTGCCTCAAAGGTCTTTGATTCCACCATGGAACAGAAAATTGTTTTTAGCCCCTGGTAGTATTTTTTAAGGCCCCTGTTTCCCGGTTCGGCCTTGAAAGCCTCGTCCCAGATATTGATCATCTCCTCCCCTTCGCGGTAAGAAGAGACGCAGTTGTTCTTTATGCCGAAGATGATGAGGTTCCGGTTTGATTCGGCATCCCCCCAGGGAAGCTGATCCTCAAGGAGCAGGGATTTTAGGGAACTAAAGGAAAAATTGCTGTCCACGCATTTGGCGATAAGTGAAAAAAGCCGCCCTGCCCGGTATTGCCCCAGAGGCCGTCCTCTGGGCAGGCGGATGGGAATATTATAGAGTGAAAATTCCCTGACGAGGTACGGCTCAAGGCCCTCAAGTTCCGGTACGTTAACCGCCATTTCTTCCCATGGGATGTTTTCCTCTTCATAAAGGCGCCGCATTTCAAGAAGCGCGCTTCGGATTTCGGCGCGGCATGAGTCGAAACGGTAAAGCCTGAACCCGCCGCTTCCGGCTTCCGCTGTTTCCCTGGTATGCACGAAGCTGACGGAATCTTCCTTTTCAAGGATCTGCGCGTATTCGGCAAAGTCTTCGATAGCTTCGGG
Source organism: Treponema sp. (assembly GCA_031281855.1). Classification (GTDB taxonomy): domain Bacteria; phylum Spirochaetota; class Spirochaetia; order Treponematales; family Breznakiellaceae; genus JAITEW01. Next base: position 9,548 of record JAITEW010000225.1, on the reverse strand, counting down.
AAAGAAAATAACGCAGTTGTACCCCTTGTTTTTGAAATGGGGCCTTTCCCAGGAAGGTTCAAAAAGACGGTAGTTACTGAGGAATTTGGTGTATTCTTTTTTCAAAACCTCAAGATCCCGGTCTTCTTCGCGGTCCTCTTCAGGGGGATTGTATGACGAAAGCCCTTTCAGGTTTTCCCACATAGCCAGGGACGGAAGCATCCTGGTCAGCGACGCTGTGTAGACCGCACCGGTTTCCGCATACTCAGGCGGGATAAGGGCCTGGAAGGGAAAACCTTCGGATCCGCGCTTTGCCCCGTCTGATACCGCCTGGGCGTTTTTCTTTACCAGGGCTTCGGCGAAGAGTTTCCGCATCACCGAAGATACTGGCGTCAGGTTTTTTGCCTCTTCCCTGATAACGTCTTCCTTAAAGCGGTCCCAGGGGAGAAAACGGTTGGCAGCCACGGAACGGACCATGCCGAGGGTGCAGACTTTCCGGGCCCAGAGCGCGGCGCTTATGTCGGAAGGGAAAACAAAGCGAACCCTTTGTTCGGCTATATACTTTTCAAGCGTTTTTATAATATTATTCATACGTGGTACTATCTGTCACTTATTGAGCCGCTCACTGGGTCAATCATTATTGAAGAAATCTACCATATTCAGCATAATAAGAGAATACACGGCTTCAGTTTTTGCAAAACCAAACTACGCCGACATTTCAAGGAGTAACCGTTAATGGCGGTAAAGACATTCAAGCGGGGTCTCAAACTGGATACCCGCAAGCACGCCACTGAAGGCAGTCCGGTAGAGCCGGCGCCCCAGCCCCGGCAGGTGGTGATTCCCGTGAACCAGCATTTCGGCGCGCCAAACAAGCCCCTTGTGAACCCGGGCGACCGGGTCAAGCGGGGGCAGCGCATTGCCGAAGGAGCGGCGCCGGGGCCTATGACCGTACCGGTTCACGCGTCCATCAGCGGGGTGGTAAAAAAGATCGAACCCCGGCTCCAGTCCAACAACACCGAGGGGCTCTGCGTCATCATCGAAGCGGAAGATGAACTGAGCGGCGAGACCGATTTTATGCCTCCTTTGGACCCTTTTGCGTGCACCAAAGAGGAAGCCCTCCAGCGCATACGGGACGCCGGGATAACCGGCCTGGGAGGGGCAGCGTTTCCGGCGCATGTCAAGTTTTCGCCTCCGCCGAACAAACCTATCGACATCGTTATAGCCGACGGAGCCGAATGTGAACCCTACCTCACTACCGACGAGGCGGTGATGACCGAAAAGCCCGATACCCTGGTGAAGGGCCTTGCGATTGTCATGAAAATCACCGGCGTAAGCAGGGCTATCATCGGCATGGAGGACAACAAGAAAAACCTTATCCCCATGATCGAGCGGGAACTCCGGCTGGGCAATTACCCCGGCGAAATCACCGTAGGGCTCTGCCGCACCCTCTACCCCCAAGGGGGGGAGAAGATGCTCATCAAGGCCCTTACAGGCAGGGAAGTGCCTTCAGGCGGGCTCCCTATGGACGCGGGCTGCATTGTTTCCAACGTGGGAACCCTGGTGGCCATTGCCGAAGCCTTCACCCTTGGGAAACCCCTTATCGACCGGGACCTCACGGTATCAGGCGGGGCTTGTAAGCTGCCTAAAAACATCAGGGCCCCTATCGGGACCATTCTGACCGATCTGCCCCAGGCTTTTATGGACATCGATTATGAAAAGCTCAGGAAGATCCTCTACGGCGGCCCCATGATGGGAACCGCAGTTCCTTCGGTGTCCATCCCTATCCAGAAAAATACCTCAGGGATCATCCTTCTTACCGAAAAGGAGATCTCGATTGATGCCGAAGGGGTCTGCATACGCTGCGGCCGCTGCCTGCGCAACTGCGCCTGCAAGCTTACGCCTGTGGCTATCAACAACGCCCTGGAAGCCGGGGACTTTGACGAAGCCGTAAAGGCCGGGCTTTTGGACTGTATCGAGTGCGGAAGCTGTTCTTACGTGTGCCCGGCCCGTATCAAGCTGACCCAGCGTTTCCGGGTGGGGAAGCAGAAACTCAGGCTGCTCCAGCAGGCGGCGAAAGCCGCGGTGCAGCAGAGCCCGGAAGCGGCCAAAGCCGCTGCTGAGGCGGCCAAACGCATGGCCGAAAATTTCAAACCTTCCGGGGCTCCCGCTTCAGGCGGCGCTCCCGCGAAATCATAAGGAGCCCCTATGGCTGAAACAACTGCGGCAAAAGAGACGCCGGTTTCCAAAACGCCGGACTCTTTCTTCCTGGGGTCTTCTCCCCATATCGCTTCAACCCTGAGCGCCCGGCGGCTCATGGCGTATGTCCTCATCTCCCTGGCGCCGGTTTCCGTCTTCGGGATCGTCCTTTACGGCCTCCCGGCGCTCCTTACCATCCTGGTGTCCGTGGCGGCCGCTGAACTGGCGGAAGCCCTGTTCAGGAAGATCACCAGGCAGGAACCGCGGAACGGGGATCTTTCCGCCGCCGTGACGGGCCTGCTTCTGGCCCTGATCCTCCCTCCGGGCGTGCCCCTGTGGATGACCGCCTTAGGCGCCGTATTCGCCATTATCGCCGCCAAGGAATTCTTCGGCGGCCTTGGGGCCAACGTGTTTAACCCGGCCCTCATCGGCAGGGCCTTCCTCCTCATGAGTTTTCCCGTAGCCATCACCACCTGGCCGGCCCCTTCTCTGTTCAGGGCCTTAGACGCTCAAAGCGCCGCCACTCTGGCCGACGCGGTCAGCGGGGCGACGCCCATGGGGCTGCTCAAATCCGGGGCAGGTCTTGAAAGCCTGGGAGCAGGCTACGGCGGAATCATCAAGACCCTGTTTTTTGGGTTCCACAGCGGATGCATCGGCGAGTCTTCGATACTCCTGATCCTGGCGGGTTTTATCTTTCTTCTGGTTACCGGGACCATAGACTGGCGGGCCCCGGCGGCTATGACGGCTTCGGTATTTGTCTTTTCCTTTATATTGGGCCGGGACCCCCTGATCGCGGTTCTGGGCGGCGGCGTTGCGTTCGGCGCTGTCTTTATGGCTACCGATTACGTTTCCGCCCCTATTACCGCTAAAGGCAAACTCATCTTCGGTTTCGGCGCAGGGCTCATCACGGTGCTCATACGCCAGTGGGGGAATTACCCCGAAGGGGTCACCTACGGCATCCTCATTATGAACGCCGTTACTCCCTTTCTCAACCGCCTTTTCCAGAAAAAGTACGGCTATGTAAAGCCCGCAAAGGGGGCAAAATGAGCGGCAACCATGTAGGGAGTATGCTGAAGCTGGGGGTTATCCTGGCAGTCTACGCCACAGCGGCCTGTGTGGGCCTGGCCTTTGTCTATGCCGGGACTTCGGGAATCATCGCCGAACGGCAGTTGCAGGATCAGAACAACGCCCTTAAAACGCTTTTCCCGGAGGCCGATGAATTCCCGGCGATTTCCGGCGATATCGTGAGCCCGGACCCTTCGGTAGCCTTTGATGCCAAATATGAAGCCCTTAAAGGAGGCCGGATGACCGGCGTCGTCCTGGGGACTTCCCGGGCAAGCTACGGCGGGGCTATCAGAATCCTCGTAGGCGTCAGCGCAGAGGGCAAAATCACGGGCATCAAGATCCTGGAGCACAAGGATACCCCCGGCTTAGGGGCCAACGCCGCGTCTGAGTCCTATTACATCGACCGCGCAACGGGGCTTCGTTTTTACGATCAGTTCGCCGGGAAACCGGTGGCCGATCCCTTTGTGGTAAAAAACGATGTCGTCGCTGTGACCGCTTCTACCATTACCAGCCAGGCGGTAACTTCTTCGGTCAAAGCCGCGGGCGAAGCTGCGGCGGCGTATATGGCTGCCAAAGGAGGGGCAAGATGAAACGCTTCTTTGTTATTTTCGCCAACGGCCTCGTCAAGGAGAATCCCCTCCTGATACTGATGATCGGCCTTTGTTCTTCCCTGGCTGTTACCACAGCGGTGGCCAACGGTATCGGCATGGGCCTCTCTATGACCTTCGTGCTCCTTATGTCCGAAGTGGTGATAAGCCTTTTCAGGAAGCTCATTCCCGATTCCATCAGGATACCGGTGTTCATCATCGTTATAGCAGCTTTTACCACCGTAATCGATTATGTGCTCAAAGCGTGGTTCCCGGATCTGTCCAGGGCCATGGGGGTGTTCATCCCCCTTATCGTCGTAAACTGCATTATCATGGGCCGGGTTGAGTCCTTTGCCTCCAAACGGTCCCTGGCAGAGGTGATCCCCGACGCCCTGGGCATGGGCCTGGGCTACACCTGGGTGCTGGTGGGCATTTCCCTGATACGGGAGATACTCGGCGCCGGCTCCGTACTGGGGGTCCAGGTTCTGCCTTCTTCTTTTCAGCCTGTACTCTTTTTCGTCCTGCCTCCGGGAGGTTTTTTTGTGTTCGCCCTTTTCAACGCCTTTAACCTTTTTATCAAATCCCGGCTCAAGACTGCCCGGACAGGAACTGAAACCGGTTCCGCCTCGCCCGGCCATTGCGGGTCCGCAGGAGGCCAGCCGTGAACCTGTTCAAAATTTTCATCTCAGCGTTTCTTATTAACAACGTGGTCCTTATGCGGTTTATCGCCCTGTGCCCCTTTATCGGCATGAGCGCCGATGAGGACAAATCCGTAGGCATGGGCCTGGCGGTCACCTTTGTTACCGTTCTGGCCGCCTGCGTTACCTGGCCGATTTACCAGTTCATCCTTGTGCCTCTGGGGCTGGTGTTCCTCCAGCTTCTGGTGTTCATCCTGGTCATAGCCGCGCTGGTACAGCTCGTGGAATTCTACCTTAAAAAATCAGCCCCAGGGCTTTACAACTCCATGGGGATCTATCTGGCCCTGATCACCACCAACTGCGCCATTCTGGCGGTAACGCTGGACAACATTTCCAATGGCTACAATTTTATCGAAGCCGTGGTCTATGCCCTGGGCGTGGCCCTGGGCTTCCTGCTCTCCCTCCTCCTTCTGGCAGGGATACGCCGCAGGATACGCACCAGCCCTATCCCGGCTTTTCTTAAAGGGGCCCCTATACTCTTCGTATCAGCGGCCCTTCTTTCCATGGCCTTTATGGGCTTTTCGGGCCTGGTAAAGTAGGAGGCTGATATGAGCATCGTTCTGGTTACCGCCCTTTTTGCCCTGGTCCTGGCCTTTGTCCTGGGGCTGGCCCTGGGGTTCTTCAAGCAGTTTTTCGCCGTAGAGCAGGACCCCCTTATCGCCCGGATCCGGGAGATCCTGCCAGGCGCGAATTGCGGCGCCTGCGGGTTTCCGGGCTGCGACGGCTATGCCGCGGCGGCAGCCTCAAAAGAGGCGGGGCCTTCAAAGTGTTCCGTAGGCGGCCAGGAAGTAGCGGAAAAACTCGCCGCCCTTATAGGGGGCAGCGCCGATGCGGCCCCTATGGCGGCGGTAGTGGCATGCAGGGGGACCAGGGACAAGGCCCTCCTTAAAGGCGTATACCTGGGGGTGCAGAGCTGCAGGGCCGCTAAAATCGCCGCAGGCAGCGTCAAGCGCTGCAGCTGGGGCTGCCAGGGTTTCGGCGACTGCGTTAAAGTCTGCCGGTTCGGCGCTCTTTCCCTGGGCCCCGGGGGGGTTCCTGTAGTGGACTACTCCCGCTGTACAGGCTGTAAGGCCTGCGCCTCCGAGTGCCCCCAGCACATCATCAGGGTAGTGCCTAAGAATCTCAAAGGCGCTATGCCCCTCTGTTCCAACCTTAACGTCCTCAAAAGCCAGGTAGGCAAAAACTGCAAGGCAGGCTGCATCAAGTGCGAACTCTGCGTCAAAAACTGCCCCGAGCAGTGCATCAAAATGGTCAACGGCATCCCGGTAATCGACTATACCAAATGCACAAGCTGCGGAACCTGCACGGTTAAGTGCCCGATTAAGGTGATGAAGCTGGTTCAGGACGATGTGATGTTCCCGAAACCCGCGGCTGAAAAAGCGGCCGCGTCGTGAGGTCTCCTCCCCCGGAAGACGGCCCCGGGGACGGGGAGCTGACCGAAACCGGCGTCCTCGCGGATCTTGCGGGGCTTTCGGTTTTTTCGGATCTTCGGGATCAGCCTCTTTTCAAAGCCCTGGAAGAACTGCTGGCCGCTGCCGGCCGGCCCGACGCCGCGGGTTCCTACGGAAAAGCCGCCGCCTCTATCCCGGCCCTGATCCGCGCGTGGTCCGGTTTTGTCCGCGCCCTCTGCGGCTTTGGGGGCCTTTCCTTTCACGACGCCGCGGCCTCCCTCGTTACGGCGTCAGAAAACCCCTTTACCCTGGCTGCGGAAAAGGGCCTTTTCCCGGAGCACTTAAAAACCCCTGCTGAAAACGATCTTTCCCGCCTTAACCGCGTCGCGTCGCTGGATGTCGCCGCCCTGGGCCGCCTGGTTTCTTCAGGGGCCAAAAAGGCGGGCTTAACGGACCGTCAAAGCCGGGAATTTGAACAAGAGGCCCTGGCCCTCTCTCAAGGGGGGCAAAAGGCGGCTAACACCGGGGAAGTGTTTTCAGGCGATGACTGGGCGGCCGCCCTTCCGGCTTTTGCGGCCTATATCCGCAGCCGCGGCGCAGGGAGCCTGGGGCTTTACCGTTCCTTCCGCTGGGTAAGCAACGACGGCAGCGGGACAATGCAGCCTGTCGCGAATCCCGATCCTATAAGGCTTTCCGATCTTTCGGGTTACGAGGACCAGCGTTCCGTGGTGGTTTCCAATACCCTGCGTTTTATCGAAGGAAAACCGGCCAGCAACCTCCTCCTCTACGGCGACAGGGGAACCGGGAAATCCGCCACAGTCAAGGCCGTGTGCGCTGAATACGCGGACCAGGGCCTTAGAATCCTGGAACTGCGAAAAGAGGCCCTTCCCTCGTTTCCCGCTGTCCTGGAATGTCTTGCCTCAAGGGGCCTTAGATTTGTCGTCTTCATTGATGACCTTTCTTTCGAGACCCTTGACGATTCCTTTATGAGCCTCAAGGCCCTGCTCGAAGGGGGCGCCGGGACCAGGCCGGCCAACACGGTGATCTACGCCACCAGCAACCGCCGCCACCTGGTAAAGGAAAACCGCTCCGACCGGGTCCCTGGCGGAGACGTCCGGGACTTCGACACCATGCAGGAACAGCTTTCCCTTGCGGACCGCTTCGGCCTTACGGTGATCTACGCCGCGCCTAACCAGGAAGAATACCTGGCAATCGCGGAGTTTATCGCCCGCAAGCGGGGCCTGCTCAAAACCGCCGCTGAAGACCCTTCCCCGGAAGCCGAAGAGCAGCGCCGCCTTTTCCGCGAGAACTGCCTCCGCTGGGAACGCTGGTTCAACGGCCGTTCCCCCAGGACCGCGGCCCAGTACGCGGACTGGCTTGAAGGCGGCGGGAAGTTCCCCTGGGAAGGAACATGAGACGGGCCTTTTACTGTTTCGGAAAATCTTTCAATCCGTATTTCTTAAATTTTGTATTGGTTCAAAACTTCTAATTCTTTCTACAGCAACAAGAGAATAATTACATCTTCTTCATTTATTTCTATTCTGTGCGGATAACGTATTTCATTGGTAAATCTGTTCAATAAGCTGCATTCGGTTCTAATATTTTCAAAATTATTGTCTATGCCGATACAAATTTCATTAAGAAGAAGTAAATTATGGGTTTTTTGTGGAATAATATCATTGTAGGACAAATATCCTTTTAGGTACTTCTCAACTGCTTGGGAACAATGATAACAAATAACTTCATAATGTTTACGATCCGATTCATTCAATATTTTTGCGGCATCAAAATCATCGTCAGCTATTTGCATCCATTCTATTACATCCTTAATTTTCATATAAAATCTTTCCTTTTTGATAAACCGTTTCTTCAAGAATATTTTCTGTTTTTCTGGTATTAAATACACTTTCCCTGCTTATCAATAAATCAACAAAAAATATTTTTTTGATGCTTAAATCAACCATTATTTTTGTGTAAATTTCTGAAATGCTGACCGTTTTGTCGGGGATCACAATATAAATATCTATATCACTTTTGTCCGTTGGTTTGCCATAAGCATACGAACCGAATAAATATATATATTTCGCCGGTACATTTTTGAGAATAATTTCCTTTATGAGGTCTATTCTTTCCGTAAAATTTTCCATAATTTATTTTATACTGAACTATTGTTTTTTTTCAAGCGCGGATGGGAAAGTAGCAGCTTGCTTAGCCAAAAAGGGTAAAAGCCAGTAATTTCATCCTTTTTATCCAGCTAATACCCACCCAGAGAGGGCTGAGCTTGACCCGCAATAAGCTTTGATAGGCCGGGAGGAGGACTCCCAGGCAGGCGCACGGCGTCATACCAGCAAAGGCGACGCCAATGCGTCCGTAAAAGAAGGCGACGACCGTCTAGCCTGCCTGGGAGTCCTCCTCCCGGCCTGGCAAGAAGGTTTAATCGCGGGTCAAGTTTAGACGACTACGGAATAATTGCCGAAACAACAGGCCCCCAGTCGCCGGGTTCGCCTTTGCCGTTTTCGTACCGGGAGCAGAAGTACGCGGTCATGCCCGCTTCTTCCGCGGCAAAGCTGACCGTTTCTGTCCTGCGATGGGTAAAGCGGTAATGCAGCAGGCCGTCATCGCCGTCCAGGGGAGGCTTCATTAGATAGTGTTTGGCGCTTGCGGCCTGTTCCAGTGTGGCCCCCCCTTGGGGCATGACGCCCCGGTACAGGGCGTAGCCGTAGTCGCTCCGGCTGTCCAGGGGCTGCGTTCCTGCAAGGAACGTGAGATGGACCTGTAACAGGTGCGGCCCTCCGGGGTAGGTAACGGTTACGGACGGCTGGCCTGTGGGTTTCCCTACAGGGGTATAGGTGCTGTCCGGCTGGGGCAAAAGGAGCAGCGCCAGGTCCGCAAGCGTAAGGGGCGGAACCAGGAGGTAGTGCTTTTTGATATACCTGGCCTGGGTCTCCAGATCCTTGAAGATTTCGTTGCAATGCACCACGCTGGCCGGGGTGCGTTCCCCGCTTTTGACAAACGCGAGTATGTCCTTTGCGGCCCCAAAAATCGCGGCCAGTTCCGTTACTACCGCTTCGGGAATGCCCCATTCCGTTGCCCTGGTCAGGAACACCCTGAGCCAGGTTTCGATCAGGTGAATTTGCGCGTCCCGTGATCCGGGATACCAATCTGACATATAAAAAACCTCCTGTTTACGGCAAAAGCCGTAATTGCTAATTCGTGTCTGTCCACAAAGTCGGTTACTTTGCGGACCGACCTTGCATTTGCATACGCAAATGCGGTGTTTAAGGAAGTTTGTCTATAATGTATCCACATTATAGACAAACACTAATTCGAAACCATAAGGTTTCGTGTATACCCGCCAGGGTTTTAAGCTACAGCCCCAGGGTTTTGGTTTACGGCCCTAGGGTTTTGGCTTATGGCCCTGGGGCTTTGTTTTGCAGCCCCAGGGTTTTAGGTTACAGCCCTGGGGTTTCGATTCGCAGCCCCAGGGTTTCGACTTGCGGCCCAGGGGTTTTGGTTTACAGCCCCAAGGGTTTGGATTGCAGCCCTAGGGCTTCGACTTACGGCCCTGGGGTTTTGATTTACAGCCCCAGGGTTTTGGATTGCAGCCTCAGGGTTTTAGGTTGCAGCCCTGG
>JAITEW010000146.1 GCA_031281855.1 Treponema sp. | reverse complement strand
CCTCGATTGTCAGTATCCCCGTATGCCCGTGCAAATACTGGGCTTCGCCTTTGAACCCATAGAACCTATGGGCATACTGTAAGTCCAATGTTGTGAAACTTCTCATAATTTTTCTCCTTCACACAGAAGTATCTTTATATTCTACCATATATATAACCATCTTGTCAAGCCTTTTTCCTAAATTTACAACCAAATTTTAAGACTCGTCGAGACGACTCATTTCACTGGGTGTCAGTCACCGAATTTCACATAAGTTTGACCCGCGATTAGCCCAACGGCAGATGCAGCCTGAACAGCGAGCCTTCACCGGCGTGGCTTTCCGCTTCTACTGTTCCGCCGTGAAGCAGCGCGATATGGCGGACTATGGCAAGGCCCAGGCCGGTGCCGCCGGCTTCGCGGCTTCTGGCGCGATCAACGCGGTAGAAACGCTCAAAGATTCGTTCCATGTGTTCAGCAGGTATGCCGATGCCTTCATCTTTTACTTCGATTATAAGGCTGTTGTTTTCTGTAAAGACCCTGACCTGCAGGCTGGAACCGGATTCGGAATATTTGATGCCGTTGTCCAAAAGGTTGACCAGGGCCTGAACGATAAAAGAGCCATGAACTCTGGCCTGCAAAGACGGAGGGCACAAAGTTTCAACAACGATGTTTTTCTTTTTCGCCGCGATCTCCACCATGCCTGCCGCTTCGGTGATTAACGGCGCCATAGGGGTTATTTCCATAGGAGGCTTGGCGGTGTTATCATCCTCAAGGCTGACCAGGATCAAAAGATCGTTAGTCAGGTTTTCCATGTTCTGGGCGTTTTTGGCGATAATTTCCGTAAAACGCCGGATCTGATCCTTGTCATCCAGGGAGGAATTAAGAAGGTTTTCGGCGAAACCTTTAATGAGCTGTATAGGGGTGCGCAGTTCATGGGAAACATTGGCGGCGAAATCTTTGCGGACCTGTTCCAGCCTGACCAGCCTTGAGATATCGTCAAGGACCATGACTACCCCTCCCCCCCCTGCGCCCAGAAGCGCGGCGAAGACCCTGAACCGCTGTTCGGATCCCCGGGCATGGCGTTTCAAAAGCAGTTCAACACTTTTCCGCTCTTCAAGAACACGGCGGGCGGTTTCTTCCAGTTCAGTGGAGCCGCTGAATTCGAGGAGGGTCATCCCCTTTCCGCCTTCGGATCCGAAAAAGAAACAGACCCTGGGATTTACAAGGATCACCCTGAGATCCCTGTCCAGGGCGATAACCCCTTCGGTCATGCTGTTTAATATCGCTTCCCGCAGGCTGCTTTCGGTTTCGGCTTCTTCTGTCCTTAAAAGGAGTTCGCCGGTTTTTGCGAGAAGCTCATCATCCAGTTTTTTTTCTATTGAACGCGAAAGGGAACGGGAAAACCGGTAGAGCTCAACGCAGCAGCCCAGGATAAGAATGAAACCGCAGAAAATGAAAGGCAGCGCCGAATTCAAAAGCCGTCCGGAAAAGCTGGGGACAATCCGGGACAACCGGAGCACCCCTGCGGTTTCTCCGTCCGCGCCGGGTATGCCCAGAGCGGAGTAGATGTACTCCTGCCCCAGTGTCGCCGACTGGCGGTGGGCCTTTCCCAGGTTTCCTGAAAGGGCGGCCTGGAATTCAGGCCTGTCGAGGTGGTTTTCCATTACGGCGCTTTTCTGGTAAGTATCGGCAATGACTGTCCCGTTCCGGCGTATAAGGGTAACGCGGTAAGGGCCGGAGCCGTCGAACCGGAAAACCCATTCCGCCGCATCAGCTTCCCGGCCTTCATCAAAAAGGGAACCTTCCGCAAGTCCGCCAAGCGTACGGACAGTGTCTTCCATGTTCCGGGTGTTGATCTCGTTGTACAGGGCGTTGGCGAAAAGAAGCACCCCTGCGGCAAAATAAACCGATATGACAATGACAGCGGTAGTAACGGCGGCAAAACTTTTTTTCCATATAGTGTTCATAGCACTCCTCGAATTACGGCGCCTTAAAACGGTAGCCGACTCCGCGTATTGTTTCGATCAAGTCTCCTGCTTTCCCCAGTTTTTTTCTGAGCCCAAGGATCTGCACATCTACGGAACGATCCGTTGCGGGATAACCGGGACCATGAACCGCGGTGATGAGCCGGTTCCTGGAAAAGACCGTCTCGGGATATTTCAAAAACTGGGCAAGCAGGGCGAATTCGGTAGCCGAAAGATCCAGGGGCAGTTCGCCGAGAAAAGCGGCATGCCGTTCCTCGTCCAGGCTGAGCTCCCCTCTGCGCCAAATGGATTTTGCGGGCCTTGCGGTGGCATCCTCCCGCCGCCGCAGAGCAGCGCGTATACGGGCCGCAAGCACCCTGGGACTGTAAGGCTTGACCACATAATCCTCGGCTCCCAGCTCAAGGCCCGCGACAATATCCGCGTCTTCCCCCCTGGCGGTGCACATGATAACCGGAACCCCCTGGGACCCTTCGTCTTCGTGAATTTTCTTCAACGTTTTAAAGCCGTCCATGCCCGGAAGCATAATATCCAGAATCACGCAGTCAGCCCCCTGGCCGCTCAAAAGTTTGAGCCCTTCTTCGCCGGTTCCTGCCATAAGCAGCTCCCAGCCTTCGGACGCAAAGGCATATTTCAGCATCTCCCTGATTTCCGAATCATCTTCAATTACCAATATCCGTTCAGCGCTCATGCAAACTCCACCTCGATACTTTAAGAATAATCCAATACGTCCGCCAATAACAGCGTTGATCCGCCGCGGGCTGACTAGCCGTTCAATTCCTCATGCCTGCCTTCGATCATGTAGATGATCCCCTCGCAGATGTTGGTAATATGATCCCCCAGGCGTTCCATGCTGCCTGAAAGTTTGAGGAGCCGCGCCGCTCCTTTTACCAGTTCCGGTTTTTTTTTCATCAGTTTGAGCACTTCTTCGGTTAATTCCTTGTGCTCGTTGTCGATTTTTGCGTCAAAGGAGGCTGCCCTGCGGGCGGCAGCCGGGTCCCGGGCAAGGTAGGCCGAAAAGGTTTCTTTGAGCATCTCCTGACCGGTTTCCGCCATGCGTTCAATGTGTTCCAAAGAACGAAAAGGGGGCTGTTTGGAAAATTTTTCGGCGGCTCTGGAAAGGTGGGATGCATAGTCGCCGATACGTTCCAGGTTTCCGGTTATTTTCAAAACCGTTACCAGTTCCCTGAGATCCCCGGCTACAGGCTGCTGGGTCGCAATGAGGACCAGGGCCATGTCCTCAATTTTGAGTTCAAGGCTGTCCACCTTTTTATCCCCTTCAAGGGCTTCTTGCGCCAGCGCGGCGTCTCCTCCGTGCAGGGCCGAAAGAGCCTTTCCCAGATTTTCCCCGGCTACTGCGGCCATTAACGCCAGTTCCCGGCGCAGGCTGTTCATCTCTTCAGCTAATAGTCCTCTCGGCTTCATAACAAATCCTTTAGCCAAAACGGCCGGAAATATAGTCCTCAGTCCGCTTGTCCCTGGGGTTGGTAAAAACCGCTTTAGTAAAACCGTATTCAATAAGTTCGCCTAAAAGAAAGAACGCGGTCCTGTCGCTTATTCTGGCGGCCTGGTTCATTGAATGGGTAACAATGATAATGCTGAAATCCCGCTTCAGTTCCCCGATGAGTTCCTCTATCCTTCCTGTAGCGATGGGATCAAGGGCGCTGGTGGGCTCGTCCATAAGGATGATTTCAGGCGCCATGGCTATGCTCCGGGCGATACAGAGCCGCTGCTGCTGGCCCCCGGAAAGGCTCAGGGCGGATTTTTTCAGCCTGTCCTTTACTTCGTTCCAAAGCGCGGCTTTGACAAGGGATTGTTCAACAAGTTCGGAAAGTTTCTTTTTATTGTTCATGCCCTGCATGCGCCTGCCGTAAGCCACATTGTCAAAGACACTCATATTGAAAGGATTCGGTTTCTGGAACACCATCCCCACCCTGGTGCGGAGTTCCGTCACATCCATGGCGCCGTAAATATCCTCCCCGTCAAGGAGCACCTTTCCGGTCATGCGGCACGACGGGATAAGATCGTTCATCCTGTTGAGGACTCTGATAAACGTAGACTTCCCGCATCCTGAAGGTCCGATAAGGGCCGCGGCTTCATTCTTGTCCAGATCGAAGTTGATCTCTTTAAGAGCCTGGAATTCACCGTAAAAAAGATCCAAATCTGAAACACGCAGTTTTTGTACCTCAGGCGCCGTCATTCTATGTCCCCTGCTTTGCTTCCGAAGCTCCTGCCTATGATCTTAACCGCAGTATTGATGATGAGCACCAGGACGATGAGCACCGCAGCGGCGGCGAAAGCGAGGGCGAAATCATCAGGCTTTATCGCCTCTTTGGTAAGGTAGTAAAGATGGATGGTCAGGGTGCGGCCGCTTTCAAAAACCGATTTAGGAAGATTACGGGCAAGGCCGACAGTAAGAAGCACCGGCGCCGATTCCCCTACTACCCGTCCTGCCGCAAGAATCGCGGCAGTGAGTATCCCCGGCAGGGCCGGGGGCAGGACCGCGTGGACGATGGTCTGGAATTTGGTAGCTCCCAGGGAGAGAGAGCCTTCCCTGAATGAATCGGGAACGCTTTTGAGGGCCTCTTCTGAGGTCCTGATTATCACAGGGAGGATCATGATGCTCAGGGTAAGGCTCCCGGCGATTATGGACTGGCCAAGGCTGAAAAAGCGGCAAAAAGCGAGGAGCCCGAAGAGCCCGTAAATGATCGAAGGGATCCCTGCCAGAATGTCGATAGCCAGTCCCAGAAAACGGTTAAAGCCTGTTTTGCGGGCGTATTCGTTGCGGTATACCGCCGTCATGATTCCCACCGGCAGGGCTATGGCCAGAGACGCCGCTACTGTCCAGAGAGTGCTGACGATCATGGGAACAAGGCTGTTTTGAAGGGGGCCGAAAAAAAAGGAAAGTTTCATCTGCCCTGCTGACTGGATAAGCACATAAGCGATGATCCCAATAAGAGCGGCTCCTGCTGCTGCGGAAGCAAGGACCATGAGACCGTAAAGAAAAGCATCGGTCAATTTTCTTTTAGCCTTCAAGATACTTATAATATGATTGACTTTTGTTAGGGATTAATGAGGCTATTGTTAGATTTCTGTTAAAATCCTGATAATTCAAGCCGGTTATGTGAGGCTGTTCCAAAACTTCAGTTTTTGGAACAAGCTCATGTATTTTCACTTTTGTGGTGTATAAAAAGGATAAGGCCGTTCAAAATAAGGATCATAATGAGCAGTACTACGCCGATGGAAAAAAGCATAAGCGAATGCCTCCCTTCGGCGTAGCCCATTTCCAGGGCAATAGTAGCGGTAAGGGTCCTGACGCTGTCCAGAGGGGTCTTGATAAGCTGCGCCGAATTTCCGGCTACCAGGATTACCGCCATAGTTTCTCCTACGGCCCGGGAAAACCCCAGAATAATCGCCGCCAGGACCCCGGATTTCGCATGAGGCAGAACCACATGCCACGCGGTCTGCATTTTGCTCGCCCCAAGGGCCAGGGACGCTTCCCGCCTGGACCGCGGAACTGCCTGCAGGGCTTTTTCCGATACAGCGATAATCGTCGGGAGTATCATGATAGCCAGCACGATCACTGCCGATAAAAGCCCGTTCCCCGAAGGCGTGTGGAAGACCGCCTTTACCTGGGGAACAATAACCATGAGGCCGAAGAAACCGTAAACTACCGAAGGAATTCCCGCCAGGAGCTCTATCCCTCCCCGGAACAGGGCCGCGGGCTTTTCAGGGAGGAATTCGGAAAGAAAGAGGGCGCAGAGGATAGCGAGGGGAAGGCCCAGAAGCATAGCCCCGAAGCAGACAAAAAGGGAACCCAGGATCATGGGGAAAACGCCGTAGGTCTTGTTGTACGCAGGACGCCACTCAAGGCCGCCCAAAAAACTAAAAATGCTATAAGGGGGCTCAGGCAGGATGATGTGAATTTTCTGCCTGAGTCCCGCAGCAGCGCCGGGGAAGCTCAGAGTACAGGTATAGGCGTCCGGAAAGCTGAGCTCCCCTCCTCCGGTTTCCAGGGGCTGCAATAGCTTTGTCCTGCTGTTTTTTTCGGGCCCCAGGAACATGGTTATATTCTGCTCTTCCCCCTGGTTCATGAAGCTGAGGGAAATGGTTTTTATATCCCAGGGCAGTTCAATAGAGCCCTGGGGGTTTTCGTAAACGTTCCCGTTAATAGTAATACGGTCAAACCTTTCGGTAACAATGCGGATGCTCCCGGAAGTGGGGACGAAAAAAGGTTCCGTTCCCTGGACCAGGATGAAAACCAGAATGGCCCCCAAGGCGAGGACGCCGGTAAAAGAAAAGATCCTGAAGAGCCAGGTAAAAAGGGCATCAGCAAAGCGGCGCGGCGTCATGTTTTACCGTACGCTGATCCAACTGGTTTTCACGATCTCCTGGCCTGGGGTTTGCATGATCCAATCCAGGAAAGCTCTGGTTTCAGAATTGAGGACAGCGCCTTTTTTGGTGAGAAGGATGAAGGGCCTGGCGATTTTATAGGTCCCGGCCTTCACGTTAGCCGTGCTGGCTTCCACAGTGTCCACAAAAAGCGGTTTTATTGTAGAATCCGTTGAACCCAGAGAGATGTATCCAATGGCATCGGCGTTCCGGGAAACTTCGGCCTTAATGGCGCCGGTACCGTCAAACTCCACGGCTCCGTTTACCATCTTGTCCTGGAAACCCAGGAGTTCCTCAAAAGCCCCTCTGGTTCCCGATCCCGGTTCCCTGGAGATCACGGCGATTCTGCCGGACTTGCCCCGGGCCGCTTCGCCCAATCCTTCCCAGCGGCTGACTTCCCCGGTATAGACCGCCCGGATCTGATCGCGGCTCAAATTCGAAACCGGGTTATTGTTGTTTACAATCACCGCGATGCCGTCTATGGCGATGATAAGCTCGTCCAGTCCGGTCCCGATTTCCGCAGGGGTCAATTCCCTGCTGGACATGCCGATTTCAGCAACCCCTTCGGCTGCCGATTTGATGCCGTCCCCTGACCCGGTAGCGCTGACAGTAAACTTGACCTTATCATGAGTTTTAAGGTACTCTGCAATAAGCAGTTCCATGAGAGGGTTCACCGAGGTAGAACCGGCGATGGTAATGGTATGGACCGCTCCCGCTTCCTGCCCTTGCCTGCCTCCTGCAAAAACGCTCCCTGCAAGAGCCAGCACTAAAAAAACCGCAAGTAATTTCTTCATCTTTTTCTCCTTAACCTTTCAGGTTACTTTGAAACTAATCATTCCGTGTTAAAGATCAATGAGGCGATTGTTAAATTTCGGTTAAACAGACGCACGCGGCCTGCGGTTAACCGCCGTTCCCGGCCCGACAGAGGCAACACGCGGCCTTGCCAAAACTTTTTTTCCGTTGTATAACACCAGCGATGATGAAAACGCTGATCTATTGTGAAAACGCTTCTTTCGGGTATGACGGGCATGCGGTGGTTTCGGACCTGAACTTTTCGGTTGCCCCAGGGGACTACCTCTGTATAGCAGGTGAAAACGGTTCAGGCAAAACTACCCTGATTAAGGGTATATTGGGTCTTTCTCCGCCCATAAAGGGCAGTATCGTCATAAATTGCGGAAACAAAGGCGGTGAAACCGGTTATCTCTCCCAGCAGACGGCTGTCAGAAACGATTTCCCCGCCGGAGTCGCCGAGATCGTTCTTTCAGGAAGCATCGGCACTCTGGGGCTCCGTCCTTTCTACTCCCGGAAAATAAAACAACAGGCTGAAGAAGCCATGCGGCTCTTATTAATAGAAGATTTGAAGAATCAGTGCTACCGGGAACTGTCCGGCGGGCAGCAGCGGAGGGTTCTTATCGCACGGGCCCTCTGCGCGGCTTCAAAACTGCTGGTACTTGACGAACCCGCTGCGGGCCTTGATCCCCTGATAAGCCTTGAAGTGTATGAGCTTCTTAAAAAGATAAACCGGGAAACAGGAATTACCATCATCATGGTTTCGCATGACGTTAACGCGGCGCTGAAATACGCGAACAAGATTTTGCATTTAAAAAACAAACAATGTTTTTTCGGCGGAGCCGGTGAATACGCAGATTCGGGTGTCGGGAAAGAATTTTTGCATAATAAAACTGAGGTGGATGATGTTCGGTAATATAGCCGCTACTCTGGCGGAGATGTTCTCTTATACCTTTCTGGTACGGGCCTTTATTGTAGGCTCCCTTGTGTCGGTCTGCGCTGCCCTGCTCGGCGTCAGCCTGGTTTTGAAACGGTATTCCATGATCGGCGACGGGCTTTCCCATGTGGGTTTCGGCGCCCTGGCTCTGGCCACGGCTATGAACGCTGCTCCCCTGGCAGTGGCCATTCCGGTGGTTGTTGCCGCCGCCTTTTTGCTCCTGCGCATAGGTGAAAAAAGCCTTATAAAAGGGGACGCCGCTATCGCTATCATTTCTACAAGCTCCCTGGCCGTCGGCGTGGTGATCATATCCCAGACAACGGGCATGAACACCGATGTTTGCAATTACCTTTTCGGCAGCATACTGGCTATGAGCAAAACCGATGTGTATTTAAGCATCGCCCTTTCTATAACGGTGCTTGTTTTATTTGTTTTATTTTACAACAAACTTTTCGCCATAACGTTTGATGAAACCTTCGCCAGAGCCGCGGGGCTGAAAACCGGCGTCTACAACATGCTCATTGCCTTTTTAACCGCCGTTACTATCGCCCTTGGGATGCGCATGATGGGCGCCGTGCTGATTTCGGCGCTGGTTATATTCCCCTGCCTCTCTTCCATGCGTGTATTCAAAAAATTCAAAAGCGTTACCCTTTGCGCCGTCTGCGTTTCCCTATCCTGTTTTTTCATAGGCATTGTAATCTCCTATGTTTACGCTACGCCTACCGGGGCCAGTATCGTACTGCTTAATATTTTCGCGTTTTTGGCGTTCTGGGGTATCAATATTTTTATTAAAAGAAGGAAAAGTATATGAAAAAAATTTACACAAGAGGCTGTTCCAAAACTTCAGCCTTTGGGGAAGCAAGCTTTGCCTGTCCGGCTTTCATCAGTTTTACGGTCTTAATTGTTTTTTGTTTTCTGGTTTCCGGCTGCGGAGGGATAAAAGTTCCGGGACCTGCGGCTCTGACCGATTTGAGCGAAACAGCGTGGATCGAAACTTCTCCTTCTGTTAATCAAACCGAAGTCCTGGCTCCTCTTGCAGCCGGTCAGGAGGAAGCCCCGGTTCATCCTTTTGTCCGTCCTGCTGAAACTCCCGGAATGATCATTGAAATCAGAGAAAAGATGTTCATAGCCCAGACCAACGATGTGTACCTTAATCCCGAAGACTACCTGGGAAAAACGATCAAACTAGAAGGGCTTTTCAAACAGGAACAGGGCATAGAAGCAGATTACTGTTTCGTGATCCGTTACGGCCCCGGATGCTGCGGATACGACGGCAACGCTGGTTTTGAAGTAGCCTGGGATACAAACCAGCCGGACAGCCTCTACCCCTCAGTTGATGACTGGGTTGAGGCTGTGGGGGTTCTGAAATCCTACGAAGAAGAGGGGTACTCTTATTTGTACCTCGCCCTGTCGAGCCTTGAGGTAAAAACCCAAAGAGGCGCCGAATTTGTGGCCCAGTAGACCAGGGGAGGGGGGGTGGACTGAAGGCAGGGGATTTACCAATGGTGGTATATAGCGAAGGCGGACTCTACAAGCGTTTTTCCCGGGGTTTTCACCGCTCCCGGCTTGTCGGGAGCAATTGCGGGTCAAGCATAGCTTCAGGGCGAAGTTGTTGCTTCGCAGGTAACTTCGCAGCCGTGTTTCACAGCCTACCGCCATACCAGCCAGACAAAGAGCGACGCGGCTCCGGTGGTAAGCAGCGTGAAGGGGATGCCGATTTTAAGCCATTGACCGAAGTTCATGCTGACCCCTTCTTTCTTTAGGATGCCTACAGCGACCACATTGGCGGAAGCGCCGAAAGGGGTGAGGTTGCCGCCCATGCAGGAACCGATGAGCAGCGCGAACATATAGAGTTCCGGGGCCAGGGAAAGCCCTGCGGCCATGCTCCGGGCCACAGGCAGCATAATGATGATGTACGGTACGTTATCCACAAAGCCCGAGATAACCGTGGAAACCGCAACGATCAGGAAAAAGCCCAGAAATACATTGTCCCCTACAACCCTGGAAAGCAAGGCTGTGAAGTCGTCCAGGAGGCCTGTTTCGGAAATCGCCCCTACTACCACGAAGATGCCGATGAGGAAAAGGGCGGTGTCCCAGTCGAGGCTTTTTACCAGACGGGCTATTTCCCTGTTGTCCTGGCGGCGGACGAACTTGTACCACACAAGGCCCGCGACGCCCAGGACCATGACGATAATTCCCGAAAGCAGGGAAATGCCGCCGTAAATAAAAGAAGCGCCCGCCAGGCCCGCTATCATCAGGATAAGGAGGACAGAAGGTATCATAGTGAGGATCTTTTCACGTGTAATTTCGGCCTTATCTTTGCCGCTTTTGGCGAAGAAGGCGTAGAAGAAAAGAGCCCCCGCGATCATGCCCGCCTGGACGGCGAAGAAGATCGAGAGTTTCCCGTGATAGACAAAGAAATCGTTAAAACCGTACCCGGCGTAATCGGCGAAGATCATGGACGGCGGGTCCCCTACCAGGGTGGCTGTCCCCTGGAGGTTGGCGATTACCGCAAGGCCTACCATAAAAAGCGACGGATTCAACTTGAGCTTGGCGCAGAGGGCCAGGGCGATTGGGGCCATTACCAGGACGGTAGCCACGTTTTCCACAAACGCCGAAATGAGGCCGGTCATGATCAGTATGGCTACCATGGCGATGCCCACGTTAGGAGCACGGATGATGATGGAATCGGCGATAACCGCAGGAACCCGGGAGTAGATAAACAGTTCAGCGATAACGAGGCTGCCTACGTAGATCATCAGCACCGTCCAGTTGATGTGCCCTGTCAGGGCCGCCCAGTTGAGGGCTTCTGTTCCTGACGCCCTATTGGGAATGATGCCCAGGACCAGAAGGAGGATCGCGGCGCCTACGCTTACCCAGGACTTTTTGCCAGGAAAAATTACGATAAGAACGTACATCAGCACTGTGATGCCTAAAATTATCCACTTTATTTCCATAATTAAATAAACTATAGGTGATTTATTGCCTTTTCGCAAGAATAATCAGCAGCGCGATATCCCCCTGGCGCACTCCCGGTACCCTGGCGGCCTGGCCTACTGTGAGGGGCCGCACGGTTCCGAGTTTCTCCCTGGCCTCTGCTGAAAGCCCCGGGATCGCCCCGTAATCCAGCGCAGGGTCCAGCTTTATGGAATCCATCCTGGACAGCTTGGCGGCAGCCCGGTTTTCCTTTTCAACATACCCGGAGTACTTCATGTCCAGGCGTACCCGTTCGATCCATTCAGCGGGCCAAAGGGAAAGTTCCTCATCAGCAGAGGCGCGGCGGCCCAGGAGTTCGGCGATTGCCTCAAGACCCCGGGTTTTCCTGACAAACCGCTCCCAGCGTTCATCGCCGACAAGGCCCAGGTCCCGGCCTTTGGGGGTAAGCCGGGTGTCCGCAGTGTCGTGGCGCAGTACCAGGCGGTGTTCGGCGCGGCTGGTGAACATGCGGTACGGTTCTTTGGCGCCCAGGGTGGTAAGGTCGTCCACCAGGACGCCGATGTATGCCTCGGCACGGCCCAGGATCACAGGAGGGGCGCCGCGCATTTTCTGGGCAGCGTTGATCCCTGCTATAAGGCCCTGGGCCGCAGCTTCTTCGTAGCCCGAACTGCCGTTGGTCTGCCCTGCGGTAAAAAAACCGGAAAGGCGCTTGGATTCCAGCGTGGGGTAGAGATCCAGGGGATCGAGGTAATCGTACTCCACAGCGTATGCCGGGCGGACTATGACCGCCTCCTCAAGGCCCGGTATAGTGCGGATAAACGCCGCCTGCACGTCTTCCGGAAGGGAACTGGAAAGGCCGTTGAGGTACATCTCGTTGGTGTAGAGCCCTTCAGGTTCGATAAAGATGTGGTGCCGCTCACGTTCAGGGAAACGCATCACCTTGTCTTCGATAGAAGGGCAGTACCTGGGGCCTGCTCCTACGATTTTGCCGCCATAGAGCGGCGAACGGCCAATGTTGGCCCTGATGACATCGTGGGTCTTCGGGCAGGTGTAGGTGATCCAGCAGGGAACCGAGGGCCGCTCCGGGACAGTTCCCGGTTCGCGGTCAAAAGAAAAAGGAGCCGCGTCTTCACCATCCTGGCGTTCGGTCCTGGAATAGTCGATAGAGTTCCCTGCGATACGGGCAGGGGTTCCGGTCTTGAGCCGCCCTATCGGAAAGCCCCTGCGGCGGAGGTTTTGTCCCAGCCCCAGGGCCGCCCCCTCCCCCAGCCTGCCCTGGAGGGCGTCGTATTCGCCGATGAAAACTTTCGCTTCCATAAAGGTTCCTGCAGCCAGGATCACCGTCCGGCTTGTGATGCTGCGCCCCCTGCAGGTAACGACTCCCCGCACCTGGTCCGGTCCGGCTTCGCCTGTATCGCGCGATGTTACAAGATCGGTTACTGTGTCCATAAAAACCGTGAGGCCTTTCCGGTTTTCCACCGCCTCCCGGGCTGCGGCCTGGTATGCCTGCTTGTCCGCCTGGGCTCTGGGGGCCTGTACCGCAGGCCCCCGGGATCGGTTGAGCACCCGGTACTGGATCATGGTTTTGTCGATAAGCCGCGCCATTTCGCCGCCCAGGGCATCGACTTCCCGTACCAGGTTGCCTTTGGAAAGGCCCCCGATAGCGGGATTGCAGGACATGGCGCCGATACGGTCGGGATTCTGGGTGATCAGGGCGCACGAAAAGCCCAGCCTGGCGGCAGCCAGGGCGGCTTCGATCCCGGCGTGCCCGCCGCCTATCACTATGCAGTCATAGTCCATATCCAGAGTATGCCCTATCCCCTGGTACGGGTAAAGCCGTATAATGAAGGTATGGGACTGAATGACACGCCCCAGGCGGACAGGGTTCATATCGCGTTTTTCGGCATAAGGAACGCAGGGAAGTCGAGTCTTTTGAACGCAGTTACCGGGCAGGACCTGGCTGTCGTGTCTGAGCAGAAGGGGACGACCACCGATCCGGTCTATAAGGCGATGGAACTGCTTCCCCTGGGGCCGGTGGTGGTTATCGATACGCCTGGGATTGACGATGAAGGCGAGCTTGGGGCGCTGCGGGTGCGGAAGGCGCGGCAGGTGCTGAACAAGACTGATGTGGCGGTCCTGGTCGCCGAGGCGCCCCTGGGGCTCTGCCCGGCAGACGAAGAGCTGCTGCGCCTTTTCCGGGAACGGGACCTGCCGTTTATTATCGCTTTTAACAAATGCGATCTCCTTGACAGAAATGCGGGAGACGCCGGTCCCGAAGCCGGGCAGATCATGGTGAGCGCCAAAACCGGGGAAAACATCAGGGAGCTCAAGGAACGAATCGCCCATTTAGGCAGCCCCAGGGAACCAAAACTCCGCATCGTTGCGGACCTTATCCGGCCCGGGGATTTTGTGGTGCTCGTAACGCCTGTCGATAAAGCGGCGCCTAAAGGCCGCCTCATTCTGCCCCAGCAGCAAACCATACGGGACATTCTGGAGGCCGACGCCGCCGCTATTGTGGTAAAGGAATTTGAACTCCGTGAGACCCTGGAACATCTGGGGAAAAAGCCCGCGCTGGTGATCACCGACAGCCAGGTCTTCGCCAAGGTTTCAGCCGACACGCCTAAGGATATTCCCCTTACCAGTTTTTCCATTCTCTTTGCGCGGTACAAAGGCGCGCTGGCCCAGGCTGTACAGGGCGCTGCGGCGCTGGACCGCCTTGAGGACAAAAGCCGCGTGCTGATCTGTGAGGGCTGCACCCACCACCGCCAGTGCGACGACATCGGCACGGTAAAGCTCCCGAGGTGGATCAGAAATTACACCGGGAAGGAGCCCGAGTTCGCCTTCACATCAGGGGGCAGCTTCCCGGAGGATCTTTCGCCTTACGCGCTGATTGTCCACTGCGGGGCCTGTATGCTCAACCAGCGGGAGATGCAGTACCGGCTCCGCTGCGCTGCGGATCAGGGCGTGCCTATGAGCAATTACGGAATTATCATCGCCCATACGCAGGGCATTTTGCGGCGCAGCGTGGCCATGTTCCCCCATATCCTGGCGGAGCTGGATGGGGCGGATCATGCGGATTGAAAAGGACGGACTGGGAGAACTGGAACTGCCGGACGATTGCCTCTACGGCATCCAGACCGGGCGGGCAAGGCGTAACTTCTCGCTGGGCTATAAGAAAACCGCCCTCTCTTTGATCTACGCTATAGCGCAGATTAAAAAAGCCGCTGCCCGGAGTTGGCAAAAAACCGGGGCCAGGGCTGCCGGCGGCCAGGCGGGGGTTTTCGGGGCCATTGCCGCAGCCTGCGATTTGGTCCTTGCCGGGGAGGCGGACGACGCCTTTATCACCAGCGCCCTCCAGGGGGGGGCCGGTACTTCGGCCCACATGAACGTCAACGAGGTTATCGCCAACCTGGCCCTGCGGCTGCTGGGGGAAAAGCCCGGCGCGTACCAGGTGGTTCACCCCCTGGACGATGTGAACCGGGGCCAGTCCACCAACGATGTATACCCCACGGCCCTGCGGATCGCCGCTATCGGCCTGCTGCGGGAATTAAGCGATCACTGCGCCAAACTCCAGGAAGCCCTGCAAGAAAAAGAAGCCGCCTTTGATGACATCCCCAAACTGGGCCGCACCGAACTCATGGACGCGGTGCCCGTTACACTGGGGAACGAATTCGCCGCCTGGGCCCAGGCCATAGCCAGGGACCGCTGGCGGCTTTACAAGGCGGAGGAACGGCTGCGGCAGGTGAATATCGGCGGCGCGGCGGTGGGCCTCCACGATACGGACCGGACGACCCGGAAGTACCGCTGCGCGGTGATCGAGGAACTGCGGGAAATCACCGGCCTGGGGCTGGCCGCCGCGGAATACCCCATGGACATCACCCAGAACAACGACGTGTTTGTAGAGGTCTCGGGCCTCCTCAAAGCCCTGGCGGTGAACCTCTCCAAAATAGCCGGGGACCTCAGGCTGATGAACTCAGGCCCCCGGGGCGGCCTGGGGGAAATCACCCTGCCGCCCCTCCAGGCGGGCAGCACCATCATGCCCGGCAAGGTAAACCCCGTGATCCCCGAAATGGTCATCCA
>JAITEW010000139.1 GCA_031281855.1 Treponema sp. | reverse complement strand
CCCCTACGGAATCCCACCGGTTCCGGGTAACCGGGGTCCCGAAAAGCGGCAAAGACTTTCCCGACTCGCTCTTTACGCGGCGGAAGAAGGAACGGTTCGACTTTGACGGCGAAAGCGGGAACACCGTGTGGTTCTGCCTCCAGTACGAGAACCCCACAGGAGGGGAAGAAGGCAAAGGCCCCTTCGGCCCCATCCTCAGCGCGGTTGTTCCGTAGAAACGACGAATTATCCCACACAAAGAAAAGCCCTGGAACTATGCGGACGCAATTCCAGGGCTTTTTTTCTCTTTACAGGACCCGCGTGGTTTACCAGCTAAAGGAAAAAACCGCCTGTTCGTGGTAATCCCGGTCAGGGCCGAAGACGGCAGAAGGGAATTCCGGGTGGTTAGGCGAATCCGGAAAGTGCTGGGTCTCAAGGCAGAAGCCGTAGTGCTTGTTGTAAACCGAGCCCAGCTTGCCCGGCAGGCCGGTCAGGAAATTCCCGGTGTAAAACTGCACCCCGGGCTGGGTAGTGGAAATCTTCATGCTCCGGCCGCTCAGGGCTTCGCGGATTTCCGCGCAGGGCCTGAGCGCGCCGGGTTCGCCGTCTACCGTAAAGCAGTGGTCATACCCCCCCTCTACAGCGGCAAAGTCGCGGTTCACGGGCTTCCGGGCCCTGAAATCGAAAGGCCCCCCGTTGACCGGCAGGAGTTTGCCGGTAGGTATGAGGGAACCCCCTACCTCCACATAGGAAGAAGAATGAAGGGTAAGCTCATGGGAGAGTATGTCCCCTTTCCCTTCGCCTGCAAGGTTGAAATAAGAATGATTGGTCATATTTACCGGACAAGGGGCGTCTACTTTGGCCTCGTAATCGGCAATAAGCTCGTTGGCCTTTGAAAGGCCGTAGCTTACCGCGGCCTTGAGCTTACCGGGGTAGCCTTCGTCGCCGTCCGGGCTTTCAAGCTCGAAGCGGACAAAAATGCCGTCCCGCTCCTCGTAGGCTTCGGCCTTCCAGACCCGCTTGTCAAAGCCCCGGAACCCGCCGTGGAGGGAATGTTCGCCGTCGTTTTTGAAGAGCCGGTACGTTACGCCGCCAAGGGAGAACACGCCGCTGCCGATACGGTTCCCTACACGGCCTATAGTGGCCCCCATGTAGGGGTTCACGCCGGTATAGCCTGCAAGAGTGGAAAACCCCAGGAGCACGTCCTCTTTCCCGGTTTTGCGGGAAGGCACGATCAGGGAGGTCCATGCCGCCCCAAGAGTCGAAACGGAGAATGAAAGGTCCCCGGCCTTTAAGGTGTAAAGATGCACTTTCTGCCCGTTGGACAGAACGCCGAAGGTTTTCCTGGTTACTTTCATATAAGGCTCCTTAATATGGCGAGTATAACAGAAACCCGCGGCGCCGTGAAGTGGACAAGCCGGGCTTTGTACCGGAGCCGGACGCCGAACCTTAAACCAGGGTCCGGGCGATCCTCACGATATCCGCGAATACCCCGCCTGCGGTAACCTGGGCGCCCGCGCCGGGGCCTTTGATGACCATCGGCAGGTTTGAGTAGCGGTCTGTGGTGATAACCACGATGTTGTCGGAATCAACCAGGGACAAAAAGGGGCTGCCGGGCTCTTCGGCCCTGAGGGAAAGCGCCGCCTGGCCTTCCTCGATAACCGCCACATAGCGCAGGGATCTGCCCTCGGCGGCGGCTTCGGACCGGCGTTTCTCAAAATCGGCGTCCGACTTTTCCAGCTCCCTAAAAAAGGCCTCTACGCTGCCGGCCTTGAAACACCCCGGAGGCAGGATGGGCTCAATACTCACGGCTGAAAATTCCAGGGACATGCCGCATTCCCGGGCAAGGATGAGGGCCTTCCTGGCTGCGTCCATGGCATTGAGGTCGTCCCTGGGATCAGGCTCGGTGTAGCCCTTGGCTTTGGCTTCCCGGACCAGGGCGGAAAAGGGCCTGGACCCGTCGTAGTTGTTGAAAATGTAACTCAAGGTCCCGGAAAGGACCGCTTCAATGCGCCGCACTTTGTCTCCCGAAAGGGCCAGATCCCTCAAGGTGGAGATCACCGGAAGCCCGGCGCAGACAGTGGTTTCGTAGAGATACGGAATACCCCGGTTCCTTGAAAATCCGGTGAGGGTTTTATAATACCCCAGGGACCCGGCGTTAGCCCGCTTGTTGGGAGTAACAATGGGAATAGAGGACTGGAGTATGTCGGCGTACCAGCCCGCCACGTCGTCGCTGGCGGTACAGTCGCAGAAACAGGTGTTAGGCAGGTTCAGGGATTTCATCCTGCCGATAAAAACCCCCAGATCCAGGGGTTCTATTGTTTCTATTATTTCTTTGAGCCCCCCGGAGCCAGGGGGGTCCTCCCTGAGCAGGGCCTTTACGTTTTTCGGGTCTACGCCTTGGGGGCAGAAGACCATCTTTTTGGAATTCCCCGCGCCTATCAGGCGTATCCGTATCTTGTACTCGTCAGCCAGGATCTCCTGGTGCCCCGCGATCTGATCCAGCAGGGTTCCGCCGATAAGGCCGTTTCCAAGGAGGAAGAGATTCACCGAACGCACCCCGGAAAGGAAGAAGGCTTCATGGATGGCGTTGAGGCCCTTGGCTTCGTCCTGCCGGGACACGACTGCGGAGATATTGATCTCCGAAGACCCCTGGGCTATGGCCACCACGTTGATCCCGTTCCGCCCCAGGGCGTGGAAGACCTTGCCCGACACCCCGGAACTATGCTTCATCCTGGAGCCCACTACGGCGATAATGGAAAGGTCTCCTTCTATTATAGGGGGATCAATCGCCCCTGCGGCGATCTCCCTGGCGAATTCCTCGCCTGCCGCTTCGCCGGCCGCTTCGGCGTCAGAAGGAACCACCGCAAAACAGACCGAATACTCGCTTGAACTCTGGGTGATAAGGATGATGTTCACCCCCCTGCGGGCCAGGGCGCCGAAAAGCCTGGCCGAAAACCCGGTCATCCCTACCATGCCCGAACCCTGGACCCGGACCAGGGTGATGTTGCCCAT
The DNA here is from genome assembly GCA_031281855.1 of Treponema sp. Taxonomy (GTDB): domain Bacteria; phylum Spirochaetota; class Spirochaetia; order Treponematales; family Breznakiellaceae; genus JAITEW01. The sequence goes on along the minus strand of JAITEW010000139.1, from coordinate 6,210 downwards.
AGAGCTGATGCCCCGTATGGGATAGGAGCCGTCGCCGGCTTCTTTCACGATCCCCGTGCCAGGACACGAGGGGTTAAAGGTATTCCGTATCCTGATGGGTATGCCCTTTTCCAGCGCCGGCCGGATAGTAGGGGGGTATATCACCTTTGCGCCGAAGTGGGAAAGTTCCATGGCTTCCTCGTAGGAGATGCTCTCGATCCGGAAGGCGTTCTTCACCAGCCTGGGGTCCGCGGTGAGTATGCCGTCCACGTCGGTCCAGATCTCCACCTCTTCGGCGTCAAGGGCCGCGCCCAGAATGGCGGCCGACAGATCCGAGCCTCCCCGGCCCAGGGTGGTGGTGGAGTCGTCCATGGCCGAAGCGATGAACCCTGTGGCTATCTGCAGGGGGATTTTGCCTCCCTGGGTTTTGACTGCCAGGGAATCGAAGAAGGACCGTATCCTGGGGAAGCTTTCGCCGGCCAGGAAATGGGCCTTGCCAAACATGTTGTCGGTTTTGATAAGGGGCCTGGTGTCCAAAAAGGCCGCCTGGAGGCCCTCGGCGCAGAGGATCCGGGCTATGAGATCCGCCGAAAGCCGTTCCCCGAAGCTCATCACCAGATCCTGGCTCCTCGGGGAAAGCTCCCTGAGCACCGAAATCCCGTCCAGCACCCGGATCAGATCCGCGACGGTCGCTTCCAGAGACTCCAGGGCGCTTTCCAGGGCCTCGCCGGCCAGGAAAGCCCCGGCCATTTCACGGTGCCGGTCCCGTATGGCTTCGGCGGCGCCGGAATACGAGGGGTCCCCTGCGGCGGCTTTCCGGCACATGCCGATAAGGCTGTCGGTTACGCCTGAAAAAGCGGAAACCACCACTGCCCGGGTCCGGTCCCGGTGCTCTCCGTCCTTTAGGATCCCGAGTATTTTTTTTATAGCTTCCTGGGAACCTACCGAAGTACCGCCGAATTTCAAAACCAACATACAAACTCCATTAAATTTCACAATAAAGGGTTGTCAAAGCCAGCCCAATAAAATATAGTAATCCTAATATAAATTGCCTGAAAAATACAATGTTATAATACTGACGTGTGGGAGTGGTTTTTATGGGTTCTGTTGTAACGGTATTAGCGTCGTTTATACTGTCAGTTATATGCGTCTTCGTTGTACTCAAAATATCCCAGAAAAAATCATGGTATGACACTATAAATGACAGAAAAATTCATACAGGCGACATACCCCGCCTGGGAGGCATAGGTTTTGCTGTAGCTTTTATCATAACAGCCTTCTTTGTGACCCTCTTTGACCCCGAATTTTCACCTGGCCTCCGGTTTATGCTCCCTATCGGGGCTCTTATAATCATCCTGATATCCGGGGTTGTTGATGATTTTACGCCTCTTTCGCCGGCTGTTAAGCTCTTTATCCAGGGGCTCTGCGCGCTTTGCGTCATAATTTCCGGGTATACCTTTACCAGGCCCTTTTTCACCGGAACCGGGTGGCTTTCGGCCCTCGGCTGGACAGCCTATCCTTTTTCGTTCATCTGGATTGTAGGGCTGGCTAACGCCATGAACTTTATCGACGGGATAGACGGCCTCGCGGGGGGAATTTCCGTCCTTATCGCCATAAGCTACGCCGCTATATTCTTTTTCCTTTCCGATACCGGGCCCGGGATACTTTTCAGCCTCTGCCTGGCCGCGGTGATTCTTGGCTTTCTGATTTTTAACGTCCCGCTGCCTAAGGCGAGGATCTTCATGGGCGACGGGGGGAGCCAGTTTCTGGGGTTCATCCTGGCCCTGCTGCCCCTTATTGTTGACCAAGAAGCGCGTAATACCCTGCCTATGTTCCACGCCGGCGCACTGGTCCTCATACCCGTGTACGACACAGTCGCCGCTATCTGGCGCAGGCTGAGGGAACACCGGAGAATCGACAGCCCCGACAAGGCCCATATCCACCACAAGCTGATGAACCTGGGACTGAGCTATAAACAGATTGACGCCGTGCTCTACAGCCTCCAGATCTTTTTGGGGGCCATGGTGCTCTTGTCAATAAAGATAACAGGGCTCCTTTCCATCATATTCCTCGGGGCGGCTTACGCGGGCTGTCTTGCTTTCTTTGCCGTTATCCATTATCTGAACCGTTCGCGGCTTAAATCCGTAAAAAACGCCTCGGTCTTGCCAGTAAGCCAATAGTTTTTTATGATTAATTATGGATCATTTTGACGCGGCCAAATCTTCCCGTCGTTATTTCGACTGGGCCGCAACTGCTATTCCCGAAGAAAAGCCCTTGGCCGGTTTTTTCGGGAACCCTTCGTCCCTTTATGAAGAAGGCAGAAAAGCCCGGGAAGCCCTGGAAAACGCCCGGTCCCGCTGCGCCGCTGTCTTAGGGGTCCCGGGGGAAACCGTCTATTTTACCTCATGCGGCACCGAATCCAACGCCCTGGTGCTGCATTCTCTCATCCTCAAAGCGCGAAAAACCGGTGTCCTCTATTCCGCTGTGGAGCATTCTTCGGTACGTGAAAACTGCCAGGTCCTGGAACGGCTGGGGTTTCCTGTTATACCAGGGAAAGTCGAAAAAGACGGCCGGATAAGCCCCGAAACCCTGTCCAGGGCGCTGGAAAAGCATCCTGATACCCGGTTTGCGGCTATCATGGGGGTTAACAACGAAACCGGCGCGCTTATGGACATGAAAGCCCTTTCAGAGGTTATCCGTTCGAAAAATGTTCCTGTTTTTTTCCACAGCGATCTTGTCCAGGCTGCCGGAAAGCTCCGGCTGGACATCAGGGGCTGGGACCTGGATTCCGCTTCTTTCAGCGCCCACAAGCTGGGAGGGCCCAGGGGCATCGGCCTGCTTTACCTCAAAAAACCCATAGAAGTTCTCTACACCGGAGGGGGCCAGGAACGGGGGATACGGCCTGGCACCGAAAACACCCTGGGCGCCATGGCCCTGGCAGAGTGCCTGGAAAAACACGCCGCCGCGGGAGCCCTGGAGGCTGCCTGCAAAGAAGCCGCAGCCAGGTGGGCGTATCTCATCAGGGCCCTGAAAAAGAACCCAAGGTGCCGCCTCGTCCCTGAAGACCGGGAAGAAGAAGACAAGCGCTTTTCCCCCTGGATCCTGCAGGCCCGGTTCAGGGACGTTCCTGGGGAAGTGATGGTCCGGGCCCTGGACAGCGAAGGCATCGCCATATCCACCGGGTCAGCGTGCTCAAGTTCGTCCCCTGGCAGGCCGGTGCTTTCAGCTATGGGCCTTGACGAGCACGCCAGTCTTGAGGGAGTACGGATCTCCCAGGGCTGGTCAACGTCCTATGAGGATCTGGACGCCCTCCTGGAAGGTATACAAAAGGCCCTGGCCTTTCTGTGATGAACACGACGGTCTACCTTATCAAGCCCGGCGAACTTACCCTTAAAGGGGGCAACCGGAAGGGGTTTGAGAATCTCCTGAGAAGAAATCTTTCCTCGATGCTGAAGGGCCTTGGGGTCCGGATTTCCGGGACCAGCGGCCGCTTTTACCTCAGTTGTCCTTTGGGGACAGAGGGACAAGCCGAAAGCGCCCTGAACCGCCTTATAGGAATCGCCGGGTGGGCCAAAACCAGGATCTGTGAAAAAAATACCGAAGCCCTTGTCCGGGCCTGCGAGGAAGAAGGGCGCTGTCTCTTTGAAAAGGGGGTGCGGACCTTTAAAATCGAAGCCCGCCGCACGGACAAGAGCTTCCCCCTTGACTCCTACGGGATACGCTGCGCCGCAGGGGAAGCAGTAGGCAAGGGGGTCCCGGGGCTTAAAGTGGACGTACAGAAGCCTGAAGGGATCATCAATGTGGAGATCAGGGAAAAGGCCTATGTGTACGGTAACGCGCAGCAGGGCCTGAAGGGCCTGCCGGTAGGAAGCGCCGGCAGGGGGCTTCTCCTGCTTTCAGGAGGCATTGATTCCCCTGTGGCGGGATTCCTCATGGCCTGCCGGGGCCTGCGTCTGGATGCGGTGTATTTTCACGCCTATCCCTATACCTCAGACGAAGCCCGCAAAAAGACGGTAAAGCTGGCGGAAATAATCGGCAGCTATAGCCTGGGTATATGCCTCTTTGTCGTGAACTTTACCCCGCTTCAGATCAGAATCAGGGAACGCTCCCCTGAACCATGGCGCACGGTGCTGCTCCGTATGGCTATGATGGAATGCGCCGACAAACTGGCCCGCCTCAGAGGGGACAAGTGCCTTGTAAGCGGCGAAAGCCTCTCCCAGGTAGCGAGCCAGACTATCGAAAACATCTCCTGCACCCAGAGCCGGGTCAGCCTGCCGGTGCTCCGCCCGCTTATCGGCCTGGACAAGGACGACATCATCCGCATGGCCGAAAGGATCGGCACCTACGAAACATCCATACTCCCCTACGAGGACTGCTGCGTCCTTTTCAGCCCCCAGCATCCGGTGCTCCGGGGCGATCCCGCTGAGGCGGGAAAACTCTACGAAGCCCTTGAAGCGGGCCCTCTGATCGACGAAGCCTTGAGGACCAGGGAGACAGTTAAATGCGGTTTCCCCCAGATCAGGCAGGCCGGGCAGCCAAAACCGTGATCACTGCCGCTTGGTATCAGCGGCTTTGATAAAAGCGGCCATACGGAAGTCATCGCCTTTGATGTGGTTGAGAAGCCAGCCGCCGATTGCGGAGCTTGCCTCGTTGACCAGCACAGGCGAAGGCCCTTCTTTGATAAGCCGCTGGGTGAGGTTCCCTACAGTGACTTTAAAATCATCATGAATGCGCTTGTGGTTGAGGTAGTCAGGGTAATTGAATTGCTTCTGCAGCTTTTCTTCGTCAGCGAAGTGTTTGATAGTATAGCCGGTCAGAAAGTCCAGGGTCTGCATAACGGCACTATCGCCTTCGCCGTTCTGGCTGGCTTCCATCAGCTTGTTCACAGCGGCAACCAGTTGTTTGTGCTGGTTGTCAACCTGTTCATACCCTGTTTCAAGACTGCTGTCCCATTGATACGCCATAGTATCCTCCTATTCCAAAGGCGGGAAATAACCGGTACTGTCCCTGCCGGACCGGTCCATTAAATATACCTCGGCTTCAAGAGGGAGGTAAGCTCTTCCAAAATCCGTAGGCAGCACGGATCTGTAGGTGACAGTATAATAACCGCTGGGACGGCGGACAAGTTCTTTGATCGGAGGCCCTATACCTTCGTTCCGGTAAAGGGAAAGAACCTGCCCTCCTGTTTCTTCGCAAAGGTACCGGATATCCGCACCAGGCGCCCCTTGTCCGACGATGACAGCGTAGAAGGCTATGCTGTTGTTCCCCAGGTACGCCGCGAGTTCCGAAAGGCCGTACTGTTCGAAAGCCAGTTCTCCCAGGCTGTTTGCCCCGCTGTCGGGGCTCCCGGCGCCGACAAAGATGACTGCCCGTTTCTTTCCTCCGGAGAGGAGATCCGCCGCGGCAAGCCGTAAACCAAGGTCGAAACGCCACCGGGGGCTGTAAGAAGCGGCCCCCCCCCTGGCGGCCTCGTCCAGCCGCCGCGCCGGGGTTGCCCCGGAGTCGATGTTTTCCCTCCCTGGCTGTTCTCCTGCCGAAATCACGGACACCACCCTGTCCGCGGCGGCGCTGATGTCCCTGAGCGCGGCAGCCAGATCGTCCCCTAACGCCAGGGTACGCTGAGACCGTTCAAAGAGAACCGCCACTTCGCAGGCAGCGGAAAGGTAGCTTGCGCCGGCAAAACTCTGCTCCGACACAGTCTGCCCCTGTTCGCTCAGGAGGAAGTTCCGCCCGTCGAGGCCGACTACAGGCCGCCTCAAACGGTCCTGGACCTGGATCTCAACCTGAACCAGAGGGAACTTATCCGAAACAATCCGGTCAATCTGGACAAAGAGCCCCGACGCTATATCCTCAATCCGGGTCATAATAGCCACTTCCCCGGTTTTGAAATCAGCAGCCAGAACATTCCCGTTCCTGTCGATTTCCGCTCCTGTAACCCTGACGCGGGAACTGTTTCCCAGGACGCCAAGCTCGGTAATGATAGCGGTATCGGGATCGATAAGAAGGATACGGTTAACGTCCGCGGCCAAAAGCCTGCCGTCTTCCAGAAACCTGAGGCTTTCGGGACCCGCAAGGCCCCCGCTTGCCAGGACGCCCAGGTAAGAGCCGTTCCGGTCAAAAATGCTGATGCGTTTGGAAACATTGTCGGCGGCATACACGCGCCCGTTCCTGACCGCTATTCCCGTGGGGGACATAAAGCCCTCAAAACCGGACGAAGGAGCCCCAAAGGAG
>JAITEW010000089.1 GCA_031281855.1 Treponema sp. | reverse complement strand
TACCTGATCCTTCCCTACAGGGACCACATCGGAATCAAAGAGGATGATATCAGCCGCCATGAGCACCGGGTAGGTAAAAAGCCCCATATTGACCCCCGCGTCGGGATCGTCCCCCTTTTCGTTATTTTCCTGGACCGCGGCTTTGTAGGCATGGGCCCGGTTCATGAGGCCCTTGGCGGTAAAGGCCATGAGCATGGTGGAAAGCTCGAAGGTTTCGGGAATGGAACTTTGGCGGTAGAAGATGACCTTTTCCGGGTCCAGCCCCGCGGCCAGCCAGCCGGCGGCTACCTGCCGGATACTGGCAGCCAGCTCCCGGGGGTCTTTCATGATATTGAGGGCGTGATAGTCGGCGATGAAATACCGGGCGTCATACTCGGCAGTCAGATCCAGTGCCGGCTTGATGGCCCCGAAGTAGTTGCCGATATGGAGATCCCCGGTAGGTTTGATTCCGGTAAGGGAGATTTTCTTCATTATTAAAACACTTTAGCGGCAATTGGGGTGTAGTGTAAAGAGATCCGCAAAAAACCCTATTTTTTTTCTTTTTTTTATAGTATACTGGAAAACAGTTCCTAAATAAGGGGAAAAAAGTGAAAAAAATAGAAATATCCCTTTCCAAATATGAAAATGTTAATCTGGCAAAAATGGTCCGGCGGGCAGCGGAACGGCAGGCGCTTATGGAATTTCACATTCTTGGGGACCTGCGCCGGGAATGCGGTCTGGAAGATAGTCTTTTTTCTCTTACAGGAAACGTGGTTTTACTGGATATACGGCAGACGCGGGCTCTCGCCGCAAAACTCAACGCCCGGGTAGACCCGGCCAGGGCTCCGGAAAAGCTGGTCAAAGCCGGACAGCTCAACGCCCTGGGGCTTATTGATGAAATTCTTCACTATATGGCAGCCCTTTACCGGGAACAGGTGCAGCCTGACGTTTTTGATACCTGTCTGGAGCGGATAGAACGGAATTTGGGGCTTAAGAATACCAAAAATATGCTGCATACTTTTGGAGCTCAGTTTCCGCCTAAAGAAGTATACACCGGGAAATCCACAGTGGATCAGTACCTGGCGGGGCAGGACGGCGGGGAAAGCTGCCGTTCCCTCTGCCTGGAAGAGCTGCTGCTGCTGGCGCTGGCGAATCTCAACCCCGCGTTTAAGAGTTTCCGTTTCCTTTTTGACGATACGGATTTGGCGAAAAAAACCGTCTACTCCAGGGCTGTCGAAGAGATGAAGGCCCATTTCGCCGATCTTCCCCCTTTTGGAGCCGAAGGCATGAACCTGTGGGACCTGCTCAGGGCCCCGGCTTTGGCCCACCCTGATTCCCTTTCGGGCCAGTTGGAGTATATGCGGAAGCGCTGGGGGCTTCTTATCGGTAAGTTTATGGGGCGGCTTCTTACTGGCTTAGATGTTATCAAAGAAGAAGAAAAGCCTTTCTTTGGCGGTCCCGGTCCTACCCAGGTGATGGAATTCGGCTGGATGGAGAATGAATACGAACATTTTTCGCCGGATCAGGAATGGATGCCCAGGACGGTGCTTATTGCAAAAAGCACCCTGGTCTGGCTCTATCAGCTTTCCAAAAAATACGGTCGTGAAATTACCCGGCTGGATGAGATACCTGACGGGGAACTGGACGAACTTAGCCGCCGGGGTTTTACGGGTCTCTGGCTCATTGGGATCTGGGAACGGAGCAATGCCAGCAAAACCGTAAAGCAGTGGACCGGCAACCCCGAAGCGGCCGCCAGCGCCTACAGCCTCTACGACTATGACATCGCCGGGGAATTAGGCGGCTGGGGGGGGCTGCAAAACCTGCGGGACCGGTGCTTCCGCCGGGGCATCAGGCTGGGTTCCGACATGGTACCCAACCACACGGGCTTAGACAGCCGCTGGGTGATGGAATACCCGGACCGTTTCCTCCAACTCCGGTACCCCCCGTTCCCTGCGTACACTTTCAACGGCGGGAACCTTTCCAACAGCGAAGGCGTGGGCCTCTATCTTGAAGATCATTATTACAACCGTACCGACGCGGCGGTGGTGTTCAAGCGGGTGGACTTCAACACCGGGGACACCCGGTACATCTACCACGGTAACGACGGTACTTCTATGCCCTGGAACGATACGGCCCAGATAGATTTTCTCAACCCGGAAGCAAGGGAAGCGGTGATCCGTACCATTATCGGCGTATGCCAGCAGTTTTCTATCGTACGTTTTGACGCCGCTATGACCCTGGCCAAGCGGCACATCCAGCGGCTCTGGTATCCTGAACCGGGCCACGGCGGGGATATTGCGAGCCGTTCCGAGTACGCCATAACTTCTGCGGAGTTCAACCGCCGTATCCCTAACGAGTTCTGGCGGGAAGTGGTGGACCGCTGCGCCGCAGAAGCCCCCCATACGCTGCTGCTGGCAGAAGCTTTCTGGATGATGGAAGGCTATTTCGTGCGCACCCTGGGCATGCACAGGGTATACAATTCGGCTTTTATGAACATGCTCAAAAACGAGGAAAACGCCAAGTACCGGGCTACTATTAAAAATACCCTGGAGTTTGATCCTGAAGTGCTCAAGCGCTTCGTCAACTTTATGAATAATCCTGACGAGGAAACCGCTGTCGCCCAGTTCGGCAAAGGGGACAAGTACTTCGGCATCGCCACGCTTCTGGTAACCATGCCGGGGCTTCCCATGTTCGGCCATGGACAGATCGAGGGCTTCGAGGAAAAGTACGGAATGGAGTACCGCCGTTCCTATAAGGACGAAAAGCCCGATCAGTACCTGGTGGATCGCCACGAGCGGGAGATCTTCCCTCTCATGAAAAAGCGGCACATCTTCTCAGGGAGCGCGGACTTCTGCCTCTACGACCTGGTAAGCCCTGAAGGGGACATTAACGAAAATGTTTTCGCTTATTCCAACCGTTCAGGCGGCGAGATGGCCCTGGTGTTCTACAACAACGCCTATTCCCGTTCCTCGGGCTGGATACGCCGGGGGGCGGTGGCAATCCCCCAGAAAGACGGGACATTCCGGCAGGATTCCCTCTCCGAAGCCCTTTCCCTCCACAGCGAGTCCCGGTATTTTACGGTTTTCAGGGAACAGCGGTCAGGGATGTGGTTTGTACGGTCTTCCAAGGATCTGGCTGAACGGGGCCTTTTTGTAGGGCTCAATGGTTACGAAACCCAGGTCTTTATGGATATTTATGAAGTTGAAGATCTTCCCGGCGCTGAACCGGGAAGCTGGGACGGCCGCTGGGCGCAGCTTAACCATGAACTCAACGGCAGAGGGACGAGGGATCCTGATGCGGCGATGCAGGACATCTACCTCGGCGAACTGTACGCCCCGTTTGTCCGGCTTTTCAAAAACGAGCGCATGGAACAGCTCTCCCGCTTCTTTACCCGGCTTCCTGACGCAGAAACGGACGGGAAGAATATACAGGGAAAAAAAACAGAGTTTATCGACTTTTTCAGGGAGCCTGTATTGGTCTTTGCGGCAACTGCGGCGAAATACCTGGGCGGCGCCAAGGGCGGGTATCCCGCTTTCAACGCCGGAAAAACATACGAGCCTCTGCTGCCTGAAACGGTCTGGGAAGAATTCGCTTCCTGGGTGGAACGCCTGATTAGGCTGGTGGATTTTCCCGAAGCAAAGACCCTCGCTCTCAAACCCCAGGCCGCGGCTCTGGTCCTGGGCTACGGCGCCCTGACCCTGCTCCGTTCCGTACTCGGCAGGGGTTCTACCGGCGCCGAAGCCGCCCGGCTGGCGGATCACTGGCACCTGATCAGAAAGCTGCGGGAATGCTGGGAAAAACTGGGCGTTCCGGAAAACGAGGCCCGGCGTATGGCGGACCTGGCCCGGGCGGTTTTAGCCAGGACCTGCGCCGAAGATCCCGGAATTTACCGTAGCGCTTCAGGCGCTCAGGAACTGGCGGCTGCTCTGATCCTTGAAAACTACGAAGCAGATGATTTCAGGCGTATTCTGGGCGTGAACCGCTTTAACGAGGCGACATGGTTTATCAAGGAAGCTTTTGAAGAAACCGTATCCCATGCGGCCCTCTTCCTCTTCCCCGAAAGCGGCGCCGCCTTTGGGCTGAAAAAAGAACACACTGCAGAATCTGCGAAAAACTGGCGGAACCGGATAAGCGTCATAGCCGAAACAGCCGAATGCCTTTTCCGGGCCGAAGAAGAGTCGGGCTTCAAGCTGGATGAACTTGCCGGAACCCTGGCGAAGGGAAAGCTAAACTCGACCCATACTAAGCCTTGATAACTCGGGAGCGGGGAAAACCCTGTGAAAAACGCTTGTAGAATCCGCCTTCGCTATCTTCGATACGCTCCGG
>JAITEW010000063.1 GCA_031281855.1 Treponema sp. | reverse complement strand
ACCTTTGTCTCGGATTCGGTCAACCCCTTCGACATGCTGAGGATTTGTGAAGGCGCCGCTCTGCGGGTCCTTACGGGGACGCCGCTGCGCTGGTGTTGTTTTTATAATGGAGGCTTCCTTCCCTGGCATGGTCATACCGAAAAACTACAGGCCCTTCTGACGCCCAAAAAGGCGGTATGGGATGAAGCGGAAAAAGTAAGCGCCGATTTTTGCCTTAAGGTATCCCTCCAGGGGCAGCTTTCCTTTTCAGGCCAGCTTGCGGGTCTTGACAATGGAACAAAACGGAAAATAAAGAAGGCGGTGGAATTCTACAAAAAACATCAAAAACTCATACAATGCAGCATCCGTGAACAACTGACCCCGATAGCGTCCATACAGGATCGAAGCGGATGGAGCGCCTTCTATATTCATAGTTCCGACTGCCGGGAGGGTCTCTTCTTTGCCTTCCGCCTGGATTCTTCGGAAACGGCCATGCGTTTCCGTCTGCCCGCTGCTGCCCTGGGCGGACACTACCGGATTACCGACTATGACACGGGTGAAACCTTCGAGGGTGGCGCCGAAGAATTGTCCGGCTCCGGTATTGTTCCGGAAATTCCCGAAAAGAACAGCGGTATCATCCTTTATTTTTTAAATGAAGCCCGCAGGCTCTAGCGCGGCGAGGCGCTGCTGCGAGTACCGGCATGCCTGCGGCTCGGCCTTCCCTTCGTACATAAATCTCCGTTTGCGGCCAACCACCCCTGCTTGCCTGGCGGATTTAACGCATTGAATGTTATAATACCCCTTATATGGCGCAGAACCTGCGATCCCGGCTGCAGCGGATACGGGAGACAAAAAAAGAGCCTTCGGCTACGCCGGTATCGCAAGACGCGGCACAGGAGGAAAGGGCTGCCGCAGCCGGGGATATACCCGGCGCGCCTGGGGGCTTTGGTCCTGAATGGCTGCCTGCGGGCTTTATGACTCTGAAACGTACAGTAACGCGGGAAATGCCCGCTGATTTTCCTTTTTCTGCCGCCTTTCCCGGCGCTTTGGCGCTTGTTATCCCGGATCTTTTTCAGTATACCCCTTCAGGGAAAGGGGTCCTTCCCGGAGACCTGCTCTTTTTCGATCTTGAAACCACCGGCCTTTCAGGCGGCGCAGGGACCGTGGCCTTCCTGGCGGCATTTGGCCGGGTGGTCAAGGTTCCGGCACGGCTTGAGGTAACCCAATACCTCCTTTTGGACTACCCCGGAGAAGGGGATTTTGTCGCTGCCGTGCTGGGGGAATTCCGCCCGTGTGATGGCGGAAAGCGGCCTCCTCTGGTGGTAAGCTATAACGGCAAGACCTTTGATTCCCAGATTCTAAAGACCCGGTGCCTCATGAACGGCATGAAGCCGCCTGAGTATTTCCACGCGGACCTGCTCCACCCCGCGCGGCGGCTCTGGAAAACCTGTCTTCCTGACTGCAGCCAGGCAACCATAGAAACCCGGGTCCTCGGCCTTGACCGCACAGGGGACATACCCGGCGCCCTGGCGCCTGATATCTGGTTTTCATTTTTGAAAACCCGGGAAACCGGGGATCTGCTGGGCATCTGCGATCACAACCTCAGGGACATACTGGGGCTTGCCACCTTGTTCGGGGCACTATCGGAAATTTCCAAAGCCCCTGCGGAAAGCATGGAACGTTTTCACTTTGATCCCGAACCTCTTGCGCTGCGGTGGCGTAAAATCCTGTTACAGCGGTCCGGCCTTTTTAGCCGGGAAGAAGAACTCGCGGCGGCGCTACTGCTGCAGAAAGCCGTTGATCGCTGTTGCCCCCGGGCCCTGCGGATTTCAGCCATAGACGCCGAGTGGAAGCTGCGGGATTTTTCCCTCGCACTGGCGCATACCGAAAAGGCCCTGGCGCTGAAGGAACTCCGCCCGGCATTCAGGGACGATATGATCCGCCGCAGGGAACGGCTGCTTAAAAAAACCGGTTTTTAGAGGTTGCTCTTTCAAAACTGAAGTTTTGAAAGAGGCTCTTTTATAAAAAAATCCCGCTGTATATGGCCGTCTTTTACAGTTTTTTCACCTAAAGTTTCAATGACCCGTCCCGGCTCTCCAGGCGCTAAGGCAACCGAAAAATCAGCAGGAGCAAGGCAGGTAAACCTAACGCCGCCCGGCTGCCGTTCCCAGGAGCAGGAAAATTCCCCTGCCGCAGATTCGGTGGAAGCCCCGGCGCTGTTGAGCTGTACAGGAAAGTCAGGGCTAAAGGTGATGGTCCGGCCGCAAAAATCAGCTTTCCCAAGACCGGCAACATAGCGGACAAACCAGCGGCATACATCGCTGAACATGTGGTGGTTGTCAGAACTGGTACGGTTCCAGCTTTCAGCCATAGTGGTGATTCCCATATCAATCCAATGACGGTAGCTGGGAAACCCTTCGTGCAGAATAATATCCATAGCCAACTGCCCTTTGCCGCAGCCAGAAAGGGCCTCAAAAACGTATTTGGCCCCAAGGATGCCAAAATCAAGATAGCCGTTATTTTTCGCCACCAGGGTGCAAAGCTGATCCTGGGCCTTCTTTGTAGTATCCCCTTCAAGGAGGCCCAGGCACAGGGCCATAGCCTGTCCGGTCTGGCTGCCGCCGCTTACAAGGCCGGTACCGGAATCGACAAAGTGCCGGTTAAATGAATCCTTGATCGCAGCCGCCAGTTTTTCGTAGTAATCCCTGTCAGCTTGTTCCCCGGCGAGGTCCGAAACCATAGCCAGGATCTTCACCAGTTTGAAGTACGTAGCGGTATCGCTTACCGCTGTCGGACAAGGATGATCCCCAGCGCCGCCTACAGGAGGACACCAGTCCCCTAGTCCGAAATTCACCACATGGTCTTCAGCCATAGAAGCGCAGAAATCCAGATACCGCTTCATTGCGTCCCGGTTTTCCAGCAGCAGCGAAGCGTCGCCGTAACAGGTATACACAGCCAGGGGAAGCTCAAAAAGCACACTGTCCCACACCGGCCCTGAACCCCAGTTGAAACCCCAGCCTCCTGTGGGGATAATCCCCGGAAGCTGTCCCGAAGGGCGCTGGGACTCCCGTATGTCATGCAGCCAGCGGCGGTAAAACTCCTTCATATCCAGATTGAGGCACATCTGTTCGGCAGAAAGAGCGGCGTCGCCGGTCCACCCGTTTTTCTCCCTATGAGGGCAGTCGGTAGGGACATTCACCAGGTTTGACAGGCTTGCCTTTTGCCCGGCTTCATAGATCCGGTTAACATAATCGTCTGAGGAGGTGAAACTGCCTATCCGCCGCAAATCGGAATTGAGGGTGCGCGCATGGATGTCAAAGGCAGTGAGTTCCCCTTCTTCAACGCTGAGTTCAATATACCTGAAACCGTGGTAGGTAAAATGGGGCCGCCCGTTGCGGATAGGATGGGCAGGGTCCAGAATATATTCATCAGTCTGGAAGCGGCCCTTTTCGGTGAATACGTCGATAAGGGAAGTATCCAATCCACCGCCAGCGTCCAGTTTTTCCCCATACCTGAGGGTAAAACGGGTCCTGCCTGAGGCTTCGGCATCCACATGGGCCCAGCCGGCCATATTCTGGCCAAAATCAAAGAGAATTTTCTTTCCTGCAGGGACAGGGGATTTGGCGGGTTTTAGGGGCCTGTAGGTAAGCTGTTCCTTCACATGCGGTTCCGGGAAGGGGCGGAGAACGCCTCCCGGGCTTTTTACGACAACCGCCTTCCTGGCCGCAGAATCCCCCCTGGTATAGTCCTGGGTTTCGCCGCCGTAAAGGGTATTATAGGTAATAGGGCTTTCCCCGGTTTCGAAAGAAGAATCGCTGTAAATGTTTACCCTCCGGCCTTTCCGCAGCAGAATGTCCCCGTAGAGCAGCAACTTGGGCTTCTCCCTCCAGGGCGCTTTTTCATAATCCCAGGTTTTTATCTCGCAGTTGTAGAGCCCGTTTCCCAGCAGCACGTACAGGGTATTTTCCCCGGCCTTTAAGAGCCGGCTGATGTCATAGGTATTATAATAAACGGTTTTGTCATAAATAGACTGCGCAGGAGTCAAAAAACTGTCCCCTGCTTTGACGCCGTTGATGTACAGTTCGTGGTATCCTACTCCGCAAAGAAACACCGCTGCCGAGACAACCTCCTCAGACAGGGTGAAGTTCCGGCGGAAAAACGGCGACACCTTTTCATTGATAGAAGGGTTGCCTATAAAATGGCAACCTTCCCAGCACGCAATGCCTTTTGGCGGAATATGGGTATACATTTTACGCTCCTCCTTGTTAACTGTCAATTCGCTGGATATAAATAATTACATTAGTATCAATAAAAGCCCTATCGCCTTGCATTGGCTTCTTCCCTGTCAAACTTATACCCAGCCATGTCGATTCCTATAGAATAGATTTTTTCCCTTTTTTGGACTTTAACAGGTTCCGCGGCAGCCTTTTCCTCAGACAGGACGATAACCCTGACGTTATCAGTAATGCTATCCTGATACTGAAAAGGGATAGGAATAACGCCGTTCTCGACTTTAGTTTCAAATTCTACCGCCCGCATACTATACTCCTAACCCAAAATATCGCACGAAGAGATGGTTATTTCAAGACAAGTTCGAAATCTATATAGAGTCATCGCCATGGACATGGAATAGAGTAAACCCTTTATCGTCCCTATAAAAGGCTTACCGGGTCCACGTCAACTTCAAGGTAGACCCGGCTGTCCCTGCCTTTTTCGTAGCGTGCGAGGGCTTCTCCGGCTGCGGCGTGGAGGCTGCCCATGGTTTTGCCCCTGATGATGAGCTGCCTGCGGTGGCTGCCTGCGATTATGCCCAGCGGGCACTCGGCTGGGCCCAGGGCGTCTGCCCCTGGCGGGAGCAGGGGAGCGGCGATGGAAGCCAGCCTGGCGGCGGCTTTGTCCGCCCGTTCAGCGTCCTTTGAGCGGAAGGTAAAACGGATGAGCCGCGTATAAGGCGGAAAGGAAAGGGCTTCCCGCTGGCTCAGTTCGGCCTCAAAAAAGCCGTCCACGTCCAGGGCGCAGGATTTTACGATAGCAGGGTCTTGGGGGCGCAGGGTTTGGACTATCACCTTGCCGTCCGGGAAGTAACGGCCAGAACGGCCCGCTACCTGGACCACCAGGGAGAAGGTGCGCTCAGCGGCCCTGAAATCCGGAAGGTGGAGCCCTGTGTCTGCCAGTACCACCCCGACAAGGCGCACTCCGGGGAAGTTAAGCCCCTTGGCGACCATCTGGGTGCCCAGGAGTATGTCAATTTCCCCTGAACGGAAAAGATCCAGGGTCTTTTTAAGCTCTCCTTTTTTCCCCGTCGTATCGGCGTCGGCTCTGAGAATCCTGAGTTCAGGAAAGGTGCGCCGCACTTCTTCTTCTATCATTTCGGTGCCGAATCCGGTAAAGCCCGCTTCAAGGGAACCGCACTGGGGGCAGGCTTTTGGCGGCGTTACCGAATAGCCGCAGTAATGGCATATAGCCCTGGAACGGCTCTTGTGCCACGTAAGGGATACGGAACAGTGCCTGCACGTGAGTTCATAGCCGCAGGAATTGCAGTGGTAAAAATACGCGAAGCCCCTGCGGTTTAGAAAAAGGATGGTTTGCCTTCCCATACGGGCGGTTTTGCGGATTTCCTCTTTCAGTTCCTCTGTCAGGCAGCCGGAGGTTTTTTCAAGGCTCACAGGAATGATTTCCGGAGGGCTTCCTCCTGAAAGCCGCCTTGTCAGATCCAGCCGCTTTATCTCACTGTCCTGCATGAGCTTCCAGGCTTCGGCTGACGGCGTGGCGGAGCCCATCACCAGCCTGGCGCCTTCAACGGAGCAGCGGCGCATGGCGGCCTGCCGGGCGTGGTAGCGCGGGGTGTTTCCTGATTTATAGGAACCGTCCTGCTCCTCGTCAATGATGATGAGGCCCAGGTTCTCTACAGGCGCGAACACCGCCGATCTGGGGCCCACTACGATCCGGGCTTCACCGCTGCGTATACGCATCCACTCGGTAAGGCGGTTTGCGGGGCTCATGCCTGAATGGATAGTAGCCGCAGCTTTGCCGAAGCGTTTTCCAATCGCCTCCGCGGTCTGGTGGGTAAGGGAAATTTCGGGTACCAGGTAGATCACCGAGTTCCCCTGGTTCAGCATGAATTCCGCTGCCCGCAAAAACACCTCGGTTTTTCCTGAGCCCGTGATGCCGTAGAGGTAGAAGAGCGGGGGCTTGTCAGCAGGGGCTGTTATCGCGTCAAGGGCTTTTTTCTGCTCTTCCGAAAGTTCAAGGGGCGACGGGGTTATTTCCTCAACACTGCTCAAAGAAGGGTAATCGCCGGTACGTTTTCCTGAAGGGATCATAGCCGCCAGAGCCTGCCCGAGGCCGCAGAAGTAATAGCCTGAAATCCACCGGGCCAGTTCCAGGTCCCGGCTGTCGAAAACCGGTTCGCTGTCAACGACCCTCCTTACCGCTTTGATGGAACCCAGGGCCACCCCCTGAGGCGGGGCTTCCCTTCTGCCGATGGCGTACCCCAGCATGTCCCTGGCGCCGAAAGGGACCATCACCCTCCTTCCGGGAACAGTTCCGGAAAGCGCCGTTTGATCCGTTTCGGTTTTATACGTGAAAACCTGGTTTGCAGGAATATCGAAAACAATATCCACATACCCAGGCGCAGAAGGCTCTTTCAATCAAGATACTCCCTGACCTGTTCGCTAAAAGCGGGATCCTGGGCGGCGTATTTTTCCAGCAAAGGCCGGCATTCACCGGCGTAGGCTTTGTCCATAGCCGCCAGCTTTACCATAAGAAGCTTGAGATCTTCAAAAGCAGGGCGCTTCAGGGACTCGTCCCTTAAAATGGCGCTTGGGTGGTAGGTCGGAAGCACCGGAACAGGGATCATCCCGTCGCTCTGGAGGGTTCCGGTTTTCTCGATTGCAACTGCCGCGGGGTATTCGCCGAAGCGGCCCCGCAGGCGGTTTATCCCTTCTCCGGTACTGAGTATGAACTGGGCGGCCACCCTGCCTGCGCAGAGTATGGCTTTAGGTTTGAGGAGCCGGATCTGGGTTTCCAGATAAGAGGCGCATGCGGCGATCTCCTCAGGAGCCGGGTCCCTGTTTTCGGGAGGGCGGCATTTGACCACATTGGCGATGTAGCAGTTCCGGTCCCGTGAAAGGCCGATGGCAGCCAGCATCTTGTCCAGAAGCTGCCCGGCTTTGCCGACAAAGGGCCTTCCCGAAGCGTCTTCGTCCGCTCCGGGCCCTTCGCCGATAACCATCACCAAAGGGTGTTCCGGCCCTTCGCCCGGCACCGCGTTGGTCCGGGTTTTCCCAAGCCCGCAGGAGGTACAGCCGGCAATTTCGGCGGCTATTGCCTCAAGGCTCTCGCCGCCTGATTCATCCACAAGGTATGCCAGAGGCAGAGGGGGAGGGGAGGGGGGAGGATCGTCATCGGTAAAGGAATATTCTTCCTTATGCAGGGCGTAGCCGTCCCGCAGCCAGTCGCTTGCGGTGTCGAGAAACCGGGCCAGAACCGCCTTTTCACTTGCCTTCATAGCCGGCTAAAGTACGGTTTCCAATCCGTCATAAGCGGCGATGAATCCTTCTTTTGCCGCTTCCTGCGAGAGCAGGTCGTGGTTCAGGCCCCCGTTGTGCGAGAAATGGTTGACTATGAAAACCGTGTTTTTGTCAGCAGCGCCAAGGGAGACAAGGCGGCTGCGCACTTCAACGTTATCGGGAATACCCATGTGATTGGTTCCGTCTTTTTCGATCATCACCGTGCAGTCAAGGCTCACCAAATTGAAGCGGAGCCCTGTTTTGGCGATATAATCCCACACCGGTTCAGGGAAAATACCCGTGTCATGGGCATAGAGCAGGGCCTTCCCCTCATGGGTTACGGCGTAAAAGAGGCATTCCTCGCTGCGGTCGTGAAGGGCCGGGAAAGGGATGACCGTATACCCCGAAAGATCCAGGGGTTCAAAGGGACAGGCCCGGGTAAACCTCAGATACGGAGCCGAAGGCCCGTTTTCGATATGCTTCATCAGCGCAGCCTCTACAGCGCTGTTGCCGTAGATGTTCAGGGTATCAAGAGGAGAGGTGATAAAGTCAGGCCGGCGCAGTTCGAATTCAGCAGGTGAAAAATGATCCATGTGCGAATGGGTTACCAGTACGTGCCGTATTCCGGGAAAATAAAAATCATACGCCAGGTAATGAGCGTATGTATCAGGCGGAAAATCGAGCAGCATGACCCCGTCTACAAGAGCCTGACTCCTGGTGCGGATATTCTTCCCCCTTTTTTTCCGGGCTTCTTCACAGACAGCGCAGCTACAGAAAATGGCCGGTATGCCTTCTGCCGCGCCGGTTCCAAGGTACTGTAATTTCATTTTCCCCCCCTGGGTCCAAAGACACCTTTATCTTCTATATTTACCTTCATCTTTCTTCTATCATCAGGAAAAAGGGGAGGAATGACAAGGGCGCCGGGCTATGGGCATATCCCGTTCTTCCCTATGCCGCAGGCTGCGGCGGCCAGGGCCTTTACCATCCCGGCGTCAGGCGGATCATACCCATCCCAACTGGGGTCAAGGCAGTTGCCGGGCCTGAAGGGACGGAAATACCAGGGCCCGTTATCAACCAGAGGCGCAAGGGCTTCGATATCCTGAAGGCCGAAAAAATTTCCCGGCAGCGCCAGGCTTCGGTATTCGTGGGCAATGCCCGAAGAACGGAGCAGCGCGGCGCTTTCCCTGAGCTTTTCACCGGCGCCGGCAAAAGCTCCCGGACCGGCCGTAGTATCCCGGAAGAAAGACGGCAAAAGCTCCCGGTAGCGGTCAGGGGCAAGTTTCAAATCCAGCGCGATATAATCGGGGCTGGTTTCTTCGGCTGAAAACAACCGTTCCAGCATACCGGGATACATGCCGTTCGTGTCAAGCTTAACCGGCAGGCCCAGGGCCTTGAGTTCCCGGATAAGATCCGGCAGATCGCCGAAAGCGGCAGGTTCTCCGCCGCTCAGGACTACGCCGCCTAAAACACGGCGCCGTTCTGTTATATGGGAAAGTCCCTCGCTGACGCAGGTTAGTCCCGCTTTGTCCGGTTCCAGGACCAGTTCCCGGTTTTGGCACCACGGGCAGCGCAGGCAGCAGGAAGGAAAGAAAAAAACAGACGCCACCTTTCCCGGGAAATCAACGAGGCTGGTTTTTCTGAGCGCGATCCGGGCCTGCAATTACCGTTGGGCTCAGGCTAAACCGCCGCCAGCTTGTCCAGCGCGGCGATGCCCCTGCTGTCAAGAGCCCGCTCTATTTCCAGGCCTTCGCGGTTAAAAAGGATCGCCGTAGGGGTGGCGTAGACCTGGTGGCGCGCCGCTTGGGCCATGCCGTCCGCGGTATCGGCGTTCACCAGGTCTACGGGGATACCCAACTGTCCCGCAGCGGCCTTGGCGGAAGGGCAGGCGGGGCACCCGGACCGTACAAAGAGGAGAAGCCGGGTGGGTTCCTCTTTAACAGCCAGAGCAGGGGCCCTGGATTCGGCAGGGCTCCTGGCGGAAATAACTGTGGAAACCGGAGCTTCCTCCTTTGCGGGACGACCTGCGGAAAAGGACACAGACGGTTCCGCCGCGTCAGACCGGAAGAGCTTCCGTTCCCCGTATTCCTCACGTTTTCCCTTGTTCCAGTTGCGTACCGAACGGTAATACCCGACGATACGGCTGTACACCTCCGCCGGCGTCCCTTTCACATGAGAAAGGGTCTCCCTCGCCGCCGCCAAATCCCTGTCAATTGCCTCAAGTGTTCTCATCTTTTTTGTTCCTCGTTTTAGTTCGTTGCTATACAACAGCCCCGGCTGTCAATACTTCCTGACGTTCATGTTCCAATTCCGCAATGCGTTCCCGCAGTTTCTGTTCCTTTTCTTCCTTACACTTGGGACAGGTAAAATGCTCCCCTTTGAGATACCCGTGGACCGGGCATACCGAAAAGGTCGGGGAAATCGTAAAGTAAGGGATACGGTAACCATGGGCAACAGCCTTAACCAGATCGCGGCAGGTCCGCCAGTCCTCCAGGGCCTCTCCCAGGAAGATATGGAAAACCGTACCCCCTGTATAGGCTGTCTGGAGATCCTCCTGGAGATCCAGGGCGTCAAAAATATCCTCAGTCTCCATCACCGGAAGCTGGGTGGAATTGGTATAATAAGGCTCCGCGGTTCCGGCGGTTATAATCCTGGGGTACTGTTGTTTGTCATGTTTTGCCAGCCGGTACGAGGTGGACTCCGCCGGGGTGGCTTCAAGGTTGAACAGCTCGTTAGTCTCTTCCTGGAAATCAGCCAGTTTTTTCCGCATGAAGTCCAGAACCTTGAGTGCAAAGTCCCGGCCTTTTTCGGTAGCGACAGTCACGCCGGAGCCCATAAAGTTGAGGAGGCATTCGTTCATCCCAACAAGGCCGATGGTGTTAAAGTGGTTGTCGAAAGTTTTAAGGTAGCGCCTGGTGTAAGGGAAAAGGCCCCCGTCCAGGAGCCGGGCCACGGCTTTGCGCTTAATCTGAAGGCTCTCTTTCGCCAGGATCATGAGCCTTTCCAGGCGGCGGTAGAAATCAGCCTCGTCTTTCGCAAGGTAGCCGATACGGGGAAGGTTGATAGTTACTACCCCGATGGAGCCTGTGAGTTCGTCAGAACCGAAAAGCCCCCCGCCCCGTTTCCTGAGTTCCCGTTTGTCCAGTTGGAGCCTGCAGCACATGGATCGCACATCAGACGGGTTGAGATCGGAATTGACGAAATTCTGGAAATAAGGGGTCCCGTACCGGGAGGTCATTTCAAAAAGGAGCCTGGCGTTATCACTCTCCCAGTCAAAGTCAGCGGTGATGTTGTACGTAGGTATAGGGTACTGGAAGCCCCGGCCTTCGGCGTCGCCGTCGAGCATGAGTTCGATGAAGGTCCGGTTTACCCGGTTCATCTCGTCCTGGCAGCTTCCGTAAGTGAAGTCCGTTTCCCTGCCTCCTACAACGGCCTGCTTGTCCTTTAAGTCAGCCGGGCAGATCCAGTCCAGGGTGATATTGGTAAACGGCGCCTGGCTTCCCCAGCGGCTTGGAGTGTTCACGCCAAAGACAAAACTCTGGAGGCACTGTTTAAGCTCCTTGTCCGAAAGATCGTCGATTTTAACAAACGGGGCGATAAAGGTATCGAAAGAAGAAAAAGCCTGGGCCCCTGCCCATTCG
Organism: Treponema sp.; assembly: GCA_031281855.1. GTDB lineage: Bacteria > Spirochaetota > Spirochaetia > Treponematales > Breznakiellaceae > JAITEW01. The sequence continues at coordinate 1,522 of JAITEW010000063.1, read as the reverse complement.
TTCTGGAGGCAGCCCAGAAAATTGACCGCCTGCTGCATCAGGGTGGAAAGGTGCTTCGCGGGCTTTGAGGTGATTTTATCCGCAACCCCTCCAAGGCCTTCGGCGATGAGCTGCCTGAGGGACCACCCGGCGCAGTAGCCCGAGAACATCGACAAATCGTGGATATGGAAGTCCGCGTTCCTGTGGGCTTCGGCGATTTCTTCGGGGTAGATATTTTTGAGCCAGTAGTTGGCGGTGATAGTCCCTGAATTATGGAGGATAAGGCCCCCAAGGGAATAGTTGACATTGGCGTTCTCGTTGACCCGCCAGTCCGACTGTTTGAGGTAGCCGTCCATGGTGGAATCAATGTCCAGCATGAGCTTCCTGGCATCCCTCATGGCCTCGTGTTTTGCCCGGTACAGGATATAAGCCTTAGCCACCGCGATCCCGGAAGATCCCGAAGAAGCCCCTTCGATGAGGGCTGTTTCCACCAGATCCTGTATTTCTTCGATTGCCGGTATGGAATGGGGGTGGCGCCCTGCCATCATCTCCAGGATAAGAACCTCGACACGGGCGGTTATCTTCTCTATTATATCAGCCTGCTCCCCGGGGCTGCCGCTCCCGGCTGCGGCGAAGGCCTTTCCTATGGCGCTGCGTATTTTGGTCCGGTCGTACGATTCAATCTCCCCTGACCGTTTGACCACTTTGGTTATCAAAAATGTCCTCCCAGTTTTTGAATTTCACATACAAACTCTTCCAAATCCTCAAAATGCCGGTACACCGAGGCAAACCGTATATACGCGACCTTGTCCAACGCGCCCAGCTTTTCCAGCGTCAGGTTGCCGATAGTCGCGGCGTCAATCTCGTGGTTCACCTTCCCCAGTATAGCCGCCTGATCCTCGATCTCGTTTACCAGGCTTTCGATGCTCATCTGGGATACAGGCCGTTTTTCCAGCGCCCTCTGTACCCCGCGCTCGATTTTGGCCCGGTCAAAAGGCTCCCTGCGCCCGTCCCGTTTTATCACCATGAACTGCTTGTCTTCGATGCGTTCATAACTGGTAAAGCGGTACCCGCAGCCGTTACACTCCCGCCGCCGCCTGATGGCGTCACCGTTAGCCAGGGTCCTGGATTCGATAACCTTGTCGTCAAAACTGCCGCAATGAGGACAGCGCATCTAGTGTCATCCCTGTTTTTGTATCGCTATATAGTGCCGCATAGGTAGCGGGATTTTCTATACGTTCTCATGATACCACGCTATAGATTGCGTAGCAAGGGGAAAAAGGGGAAATTATAGAAGAATTTCAAAAAAAGCGAAAAAACGAATCAAATAACCCCCCTTGTAAACCCAAGAACCCCTCCTACCTACGCATAAAAGCGCAGCCAAGCCCGGGAGTTCTCCTTCGGGCAGGCGCACGGCGTCATACCGGTAAAGGCGACGCCGGGGCGTCCGAAAAAGAAGGCGATGACCGTCTAGCCTGCCCGGGGGGTCTCCTTCGGGCTTGGCAATTGCGGGTTTTAGCTCCAGGTGATATGATATAGATTA
>JAITEW010000043.1 GCA_031281855.1 Treponema sp. | reverse complement strand
ATCCAGGATGTGATCCTGATGTCGTGCCTGGGTATCCGTACCGTGCTGGTCCACGGCGGGGGGCCTGAAATCGAAGCGATGCTCAAAAAGACCGGCAAGGAAAGCCGTTTTGTCAACGGCCTCCGTTACACTGACGAGGAGACCATGGAAGTGGTCCAGATGGTCCTGTGCGGCAAGGTGAACAAGGACATCACCGCTCTGATACAGAAAGCCGGAGGCCGCGCCATAGGGCTCTGCGGCATTGACGGCGCCCTGCTCAGGGCCCGCAGGCTTGCGGCAGGCAGCGAAGATCTGGGCCTTGTAGGCGAAATTGAGGAAGTGGACGCCGGGGTGCTCAATTCCGTCCTAAACGGCGGGATCATCCCTGTAGTGTCTTCTGTAGCATACGGCACAGGGAAGGACGAAGGCTGTTCCCTCAATATTAACGCCGATACCGCTGCCGCCAAGATAGCCGCCGCTTTGGGGGCCGAAAAACTCATTCTTATGACCGATGTGCGGGGCATACTGCGGAACATCCAGGATCCTGATTCACTTATCAAGGAAGTCAGCCGTTCCGAGCTTGAGGGGCTTAAAAGAGACGGCATCGTAAGCAAAGGGATGATCCCCAAAGTTGACTGCTGCAGTCTGGCTTTGGACGGGGGGGTGAAAAAGGCCCACATCATTGACGGCCGCCTTCCTCACGCTCTGTTAATCGAACTTTTTACCGATGAAGGAATCGGGACCATGATTGAATAAAGGAAAAAAGGATGGAAAAAAATGGCTGATGTTTTTATGAATACCTACCACCGCCTGCCGGTTACCTTCGCCAAAGGCAACGGGGCGTGGCTTACAGATGTGAACGGCAAGAACTATCTGGATTTCAGTTCCGGCATAGCGGTAAACTGCCTGGGCCACAATTACCCGCCTCTGGTTAAGGCAATTGCCGAACAGGCGGCGAAATTCAACCATATTTCAAATTATTACATGAGCGATGTTTCCGAAGCATTCGCTGAAAAGCTTGTGGCAGCCTGTTCCGGCGCGGGGATGAGGAAGGTCTTCCTGGGCAATTCCGGCGCAGAGGCCAACGAAGGGGCCTGTAAAATCGCCCGCAAATACTCACTGGTAAAGCACGGCCCCGGAAGGCACCAGATCGTAACCCTCAGGGGGAGCTTCCACGGCAGGACCATAACCACCCTGTCGGCTACGGGGCAGGATGTGTTTCACAAGGATTTCGGCCCCTTTACCGAAGGTTTTGTGTATGTCCCAGGCGGTGATATCGCTGTTTTGGACAAAGCCCTGGACCCGAACACGACCGCGGGCCTCCTTATCGAAGCCATCCAGGGCGAAAGCGGCATCAAACCCCAGACGCCGGAATACATCGCCGCTGCCGCCAAATTCTGCGCCGACCGGGACATACTGCTCATGTTCGATGAAGTCCAGGCCGGGGTAGGCCGGACCGGGACCTTCCTGGCCTGCGAGGCTTACGGGGTCAAGCCCGATGTGGTTACCCTGGCCAAGGGCCTCTGCGGCGGGGTGCCCGCGGGGGCGGTCCTTGCGGGCGAAAAAGCCATGGATGTCTTTCAGATAAGCGATCACGGCAGCACCTTTGGGGGCAACCCCCTGGCCGCCGCCGCGGGCCTCGTGATCCTGGAAACGGTAAACAAGCCTGAATTCCTCAGGGAGATCGCGAGGAAAGGCGAAAAGCTGGTGTCTATTATCAAAGGCTGGAACAACCCTAAAGTAAAGGAAATCCGCAGCAGGGGCCTTATGATCGGCGTGGACATCACGGAAGAAGCCTGGCCGGTCCTTGAAAAGGGCATTTCCCGTGTGTATTCCATACCCGGCGCATCTGGGCTCCTCCTTCTTTCGGCAGGCAAGAACACCCTCCGTTTTCTTCCGCCGTACATTATAAGCGATGCCGAGATCGAACAGGGTCTTGAGATTTTGAAAAGTTGTTTGTGAAATTTCCATACTAGTGCATGACAAGGAGCGCGTTACATTATGAAGAAGAAAATCGTACTTGCTTATTCCGGCGGGCTTGACACAACGGTAATTATCCCATGGCTCAAAGAGCACTATGACTGCGACATCGTTGCGGTCTGCGTGGACGTAGGGCAGGAAGCGGACTGGAAAAGCATTAAAGAACGGGCCCTGAAAACCGGAGCCCTTTCCTGCCACGTCGCGGATGTAAAGAAAGAATTTGTAGAGGATTTTCTGTGGCCTGCCCTTAAAGCCAACGCCCTCTATGAGGATAAATATCTTTTAGGGACCAGCACCGCCCGGCCGCTTATTGCCAAGGTGCTGGTGGATTACGCCAGGAAGGAAAAGGCCGCGGCTATTGCCCACGGCGCTACAGGCAAAGGAAACGATCAGGTGCGCTTCGATTTGGGGATCATGGCCTTTGCGCCGGATCTCGAAATCATCGCCCCCTGGCGGATCTGGGATATCAAGAGCCGGGAAGAAGAAATCAGGTACCTGGAAGAACGGAAAATCCCGGCGCCTATGAAAAAGAGCGATTCCTACAGCAGGGACGACAACCTCTGGCATATCTCCCATGAGGGTCTGGAACTGGAAGATCCCCGCAACGAACCGTCGCTGAACCGCATGCTCAAGATGACGGTCCCTCCCGAGAAGGCCCCTAACAAACCCGAGTATGTGGAAGTCGGATTTGAAAAAGGCATCCCTGTAACGCTTAACGGCAAAAAGATGGACGGCGTCGCCTTGATCCAAAGCCTGAACAAAACCGGCGGCGCTCACGGCGTGGGCCTGGTAGATCTGGTGGAAAACAGGGTTGTGGGCATGAAGAGCCGGGGCGTGTACGAGACCCCTGGGGGCAGCATACTGTACTACGCGCATCAGGAACTGGAACACCTGTGCCTGGACCGGCAGACCTATGCGTTCAAGCAGCAGGTATCCCAGAAAATGGCCGAAGTGATCTACGGCGGCCTCTGGTTTACCCCTTTAAGGGAAGCCCTTTCGGCTTTTGTGGACTCTACCCAAAAAACCGTAACCGGCACAGTGCGGCTTAAGCTTTACAAGGGAAGCATCAGTTCCGCAGGCGCCGAGAGCCCTTATTCCCTCTACAACGCCAGTATCGCCAGCTTTACCACCGGCGAGCTTTACAACCACGCCGACGCCCGGGGCTTTATCCGGCTCTACGGCCTCCCGGTCCTGGTCCGGGCCCTGATGCAGCCCGCCGGACAATCCCGTTCAGTCAAAAAAGGCAGAAACCCGCCCACCAGGGCCAAAACTTGACTCGCAATAAGCCCCTGACAAGCCGGGAGCGTGGAAAACCCCGGGGAAAACGCTTGTAGAGCCCGCCAGGTGGAATTAACCGGGTAAACAGTCTTTTCAACATAAGGCCGCCCGCCAGACCCGGAGGGACCCCTCGGGCAGGCATACGGCGTCATACCAGTCAAAGCGACGCCAAAGCGTCCGTAAAAGAAGGCGACGACCGTCTAGCCTGTCCGGGGGGCTCGCCTCCGGGTCTGGCGGGCGGATTTGTGTGAGAGCGGATTTTATCCCCATTCCGCCAAAAAGGCAGGACCCCGCAGGGTTTTAGAACAAGCTCCAAAAATTGAAATTTCCTACGGTTCTACCCTTGAATTCGGCAATATTTGGTAGTATAGTGGTAATATATAAAATTATTTTATGTCCATGCCCGGCAGGGCGGCTATGTATCAGCAGTTAAAGGGGTGGGAGTTTTGAAAAAAGTCATAGTTTTGTGTTCCGTTGCGGTACTTTTGGGGTTTGTTTCCTGCGCTTCTGCTCCGGTCAGGATGGAGTTTGAAAGTTTTCAAGGCGGCAGGGACGTAGCGGCGCTTCAGCTTTCGGAATTCAGCATTCTGGGAAGGGTAGAAGGCAAAGGAACCATTGTCTATACCGCCGGTTCCGGCAAAATAACCGGGGATATTTACAAATACGGGTTTATC
>JAITEW010000007.1 GCA_031281855.1 Treponema sp. | reverse complement strand
GGTATAGCCCAGCCGCCGAAGTATGGGAAACGGGACGTTTCCGGCGCTGCAGGGGGCACAGTCCTGGATCCCCTTACCGGGTTTTTTCCTAATGTCGCTGTCTTCGACTTTCGCAGCCTCTACCCGACTATCATCAGAACGTTCAACATCGATCCCCTGGCCCACGCACGGGCGGCTGGAGACAACAGAATTTTCGCTCCTAACGGGGCGGGCTTTTCCCGCTCTCCGGGGATCCTGCCGGAACTGATCGCTTCCTACTTTGCCGCCCGCCGCAGGGCCCTGGAAGCCGGGGACGAGGAAGCCAGCCATGTATACAAGATCCTGATGAACAGTTTTTACGGTGTTTTGGGAACCTCTTCCTGCCGCTATGGCAGGACCGAACTGGCCGGGTCCATTACCGCCTTTGCCCGTAAATGGCTCTATGTTTCCCGGGACTGGTTCAATGCGAAAGGTTTCAGGGTGCTCTACGGCGACACGGATTCTCTTTTTGTTGAAAGCGGCCTTGGGGACAGGGCAGCTTACGGCGATTTTCTGAAATTAGGGAACGCCCTGGCAGGAGAACTCAACGCCGGTCTCGCGTGTCAGATACAGGATGAATACAAGCTGGATTCGTTTTTGGAACTGAGGTTCGAAAAGGCCTACAGGCGTTTTATGATCCCGCCTTTGAGGGGTTTTCAAAACAGGGAAAACCGTGGAAGGGCCAAAGGCTACGGGGGCTGGCTCCTGGACGCTGAAGGGAATAAACAAGTTGAAGTCAAGGGCATGGAAGCGGTGCGCAGCGATTCCACCCCTCTGGCCCGGCGCGTACAGGTAGAACTTCTGGATCTGGTTTTTTCCGGCAAAGGCGAGGGAGAGCTGAAAAGTTATACCGCGGCGGTTCTTAACGATCTTCGCAGGGGGAATCTGGACAGCGAGCTTGTCTACCGCAAGCGCCTTTCCCGGGCTCCTGAAACCTATACCGCCTCAACTCCTCCTCAGGTTAAAGCAGCCAGGGCTCTGGGCTGGAAAAACCGGAAAGGGACTGTGGAGTATGTCTGGACCCTTTCGGGGCCCGAACCTGTTTCGCTCACTGATTCTCCTTTGGACTACGATCACTACGCAGGCTCCCAGGTGCTCCCTGTGGCCATGTCGATCGCCGCCGCTGCGGGCTGGAACCCTGATATGTTCCCGCAGGGTAAAGGCGGCTACTTCGGGGACGGTCAGATGGAACTGGGGTTTTAGAACGGATCGTTTTCATTTATAGTTAAAACGTATGGTGTTTTTACGTCGTCTTAAGCCTTATCTGTTTCTTTTGCCGGCTCTCTTTTTTGCCTGCGCTTTTGTGTACTATCCTTTTGGCCGGACTTTTTTATACAGTTTTTCCCGTGTCAATTTCCGGGGGGACATTACCGGTTTTACAGGGCTGAGGAATTTCAGCCGTCTTTTTTCGGATCCCGTATTTGCCAGGGCTCTTGCCAATACCCTGACTCTTACCCTTATTTTTGTGCCTTTTAACCTCGTTTTTTCCTTTTTTCTCGCCCTTATTGCGTGTAAAAAGCGCAAGAGCGGGATGATTTACGAACCCCTCTTTATGCTGCCTATGGGGGTTTCCATGGCTGCTGCTTCCCAGATTTTCAAGATGCTTTTGGATCCTTCAGTAGGGCTTTTGCATCATTTTTTGAAACTGGAAACCGGCCTGTTTCTTGCCCCCAGGACCGCACTGTACGGCATTGTAACGGTGTGCTTTTGGATAGGTTTTCCTTTTGACTTTCTGCTTTTTCTTTCGGCGCTGCGCAATATCCCTTCCCAGATCATGGAAGCCGCGGCGCTTGACGGGGCGGGCTTTTTCTGGCGCCTCTTCAGGATACGGATCCCCCTGGTCGTTCCGACTGTCTTCTATGTTGTCTGTACCAACGCGGTCCTGGCAATGATGACTTCCACACCGGTTATGATTATAACCGGCGGCCAGCCGGAGTACGCCACTGAGACCCTCATCTTTATGATGTATACCTCAGGCTACCAGTCTTCCAATTACAGCATAGCCGCCTGTATCAGTATGGTAACCTTCGCCCTCAGTTTCGCTTTGATCCTTCTGGCTATGGTCTTTGAACGGAAAGGGGTGCATTACCAATGACAAGCGGAAAAAAGCTTAGCGCGGCGCTGGATCTGGCTGTTTCGTTTTTTGCCCTGGTCCTGGGGCTCGTTATTGTCTTCCCTGTTATCTACACGGTTTTCGTCGCCTTTATGACCCGCCGGGAACTGTCGATCTACCCGCCAGGGCTGCTGCCGGAAAGTTTTTTGAATACCCGCAATTTTGAAACCCTCTTCGAAATGGTTCCTCTTTTGCGCTTCATGGTCAATTCGGTTATTGTGTCGGCCCTGGGCAGTTCTTTACGGATAACCATTGCCGTATTGGCCGCCTATGCCTTGGCGTATTTCGAATTTCCGCTCAGGAGGTTCCTGTTTATGGCCGTCCTGGGAACGATGATGCTTCCTGCGGATACCCTTATTGTAACAAATTATCTTACCGTAACCAGGATAAACCTTCTGGACAATTACCTGGGAATGTGCATTACGTCCCTTGTAGGGGCGTCCCAGATGTTCATGTTAAGGCAGAATTTCAAAACCATACCCCGATCCTTCAGGGACGCCGCATTTATCGACGGCTGCGGCGACATACGGTATCTGTACCGCATCGCCGCCCCGCTTTCAAGCCCGGTTATCCTTACCCTGTTAGTCCAGTCTTTTATCAGTTTCTGGAACGCGTACCTCTGGCCGCTTCTGGTAACCAACAGCGTCGAAATGCGTACTGTGCAAATTGGTATTTCCATGTTGACCAATCCGATGGACACTAATTACACTATTGTACTGGCAGCCGTCGCTGTGCTGCTTATCCCTTCGCTCTTTTTGTTCAGCCTCCTGCGGCTGGCGATGGTAAAAGGGATTGCCGCAGGCGCGTTGGTCATCTGACGATGGCAGGCTGATCACATTGATCGAGCGATTGATTCCAGGGGGATTTCATGAAAAAAGCCGGGTTGTTCATCTTTGCTGCGCTGCTTTTGGCGTTCGTGTCGTGCACAAAAAAAAATGCGCCTGCTGCCGAATCTCAGGGGCCCGTAACATTACGTTTTTGGCATTCTATGGCTGACAACGCCGGACAGGCTTTTGAAACGTATGTTAGAGAATTTAACCAGGGGATAGGAAAGGAAAAGAATATTGCTGTAGAGGCTGTTTTTCAGGGCCAGTATGCCGATGCCGCCGCCAAGCTGCGGCCCCTGCTCCAGGCCCGCCAGGCTGCGGCGGCGCCGGATGTGATGCAGATCGATTCCACCGGCGTTGTGGATTACCAGCATACCGAACTGGCCTATACTGTCGATGACGCTGCGGCTGAAGATCCCCTCTGGGATCCGTCGCAGATAACGAAGGCGCCTCTTATGGCCTGGAACTTCGGCGGCCGCCAGCTCGGCCTCCCGGTTTCGGCGTCCACAACGGTGATGTATTACAATAAGACTATTCTGGACGCCGCGGGTATTTCTGCCCCGCCGACAGATTTTGCCGGAATTATCGAGGTTTCCCGGAAATTGCCGCCTGTTAACGGGTACGGCCAGAAGCTTACGGCTTTCGCCCAGATCCCCAACTCCCCGTATCTGGCAAACTGGATAGGCCAGCTTCCCGGTAAAAACGCGGATTCTTCGTATCTGGTTGATTACCGCAACGGAAGGGACGGGAACGCCGGCCGTCTCGTCTGCGATACCGAAGGGACCCTCCTCGTCTTTCTTGAGGCATGGAAAGCCCTGTACGACGAAGGCGCTGTGCTCAACGTAGCCGACGGTCTTAACAATCTCTTCCTTACCCAGCAGATCTGTTTTCTCACCGCTTCTACATCAAACCTCGCCGCATTGCTTACCCAAATCGACGGCCGTTTCGAGCTGGGCTGCGCCTATTTTCCCCGCATAAACGACAAGGCCAATTTCGGCGCCGCTGTTTCAGGTTCCGCGCTTTTTATGTTTAACAAAGGGGACAAGGCAAAAACCCGGGCGGCCTGGGAATTCGTCAAGTTTATGACCTCGTCCGAAATCCAGGCCCGTTTCGCCGTTACTACAGGCTATATGCCTGTTAACAGCCGCTCCTACAGGGAAAGGGTTTATACGGACTATATCGCGGTCAATCCCCAGGCGGAGATTGGGATACAACAACTGGCTGTAACCAGCCCGGATATGCTGAATCTTACGGTAGGGCCTTCCAGGGATTTTTATATGGAGATCATGAACCAGGTTTCCATAATGCTGAATGAAAAAAAGCCCCCCCGGGAGGCCGCCGTTTCCATGGCCGCAGCCCTTAACCGGCTTTTGGAGGATTATGCCGAGGCGAACGCCCGGTAAAACGTTACATAAGAGGGGCGAAAAGGCGGAGTACATCCTGGACAATGCGCTGCAAGGCGTTCCGGGCGCAATCCTTGAGGGTAATCTCGTGGCACACCGGAAGGGTATTGAGGAAGTCCTGTTTTACCGCTGCTACAGCGGCGGTCTTGTATATCCATACCCCGCATTCAAAGTGAAGGTAGAGGCTGCGGAAATCCAGGTTCGTGGTCCCTACCGTTGCTACCCTGTCGTCGGAGACAAAGGTTTTTGAATGGTTAAAGCCCTGGGTGTATTCGTACACCCTGACCCCTGCGGTGATAAGCTGGCGGTAATAAGACCTGGACGTGATGGCCACTATCCACTGGTCCCAGCGGTGGGGGGTGATAATCCGTACATCCACCCCGCTTTTGGCCGAGAGGGTCAGGGCCGAAAGGAGGTTTTCGTCAACTACCAGATAAGGGGTATTGATATACACATATTCTTTGGCGTTGTTGATTATCTGGATGTAAACATGCTCCCCTACGTTTTCTTCATCTATAGGGCTGTCAGCGTAGGGCTGCACAAACCCCGTTGATTCGATGCCGCAGCTTTCATCTTTCCAGGGATAGAACGTTTCGCTTTTGTCCTTCCCGGGTCTGTCGAGATTCCACATCTGGAGGAAGATGAGCGTCATGCTCCAGGCCGCTTCGCCCTCGATCCTGATAGCGGCGTCTTTCCAGTGGCCAAAACGTTCCTTGGCGTTGATGTACTCGTCAGCCAGGTTCATTCCGCCTGTAAAGGCAACCTTACCGTCTATGCAGACTATCTTCCGGTGATCCCTGTTGTTCTGGAGCGATGAAAGTATGGGCTTAAAAGGATTAAACACGATACATTTGATGCCCTTCTGCTCCAGATGCTTGTCAAAATTCGGCGGCAGGGACATAAAGCAGCCCAGGTCGTCATAGATAAGCCGAACGTCCAGACCCTCGCGGGCTTTCTTTTCCAGTATGTCAATAATAGGATCCAGCATAATCCCCCGGCGGAGGATAAAAAATTCCATAAAAATATATTTTTCCGCTTTTTCCAGATCCTTCACAACCTGTTCAAAAAAAGCTTCCCCTGAACTGTAGTAAGCGGTCGTTGTACGGGTGTAAACCGGGTATCCTGCGTATTTCTGGAGATACCGTACCTGGGGCAGACATTCAGGGTGTTCCGTTCCCAGCACAGGGAGGCTGTCCCCAGGGAGGAGAAAGAGGGGCCTGTATTCCTTGTCCGAATCTTTCATGCGCCGCCTGAGTTTTCCGGGCGTAACCTGGGTATGGAAGATCACGTAGACCACTCCCCCGACAATAGGGAAGAGCAGGATGAGGAAGATCCATGTCAGCTTGTACCCGTCTTTCTCCTGTTTGTTGAGAATATAAAGGCATACGATGATGCTGAGGGCGCTCAGCATATAATCGACATACCGGAAAACAAGGCTGGAGCCGGCTGTAAGGAACAGGATGAAAACAAGCTGGACCAGAAGGACCGCGATAATGAAAACCCGCTGCCGGAAAACAACCCGGACCCATTTTTGCTGCACGCCCTTTCCCATTTTCTTAAATTTCCTTAAACCGGCCAGGCCCCCGCGCCCTGGCGTATCAGTTTTACTTCCCCTTCCTTCATATCCAGAATAGTGGAAAAGATCCTGCTTCTGTCTTCCCCGGGATCGAGGATGAGGTCCAGCCCTGCAATGGATTCCAGCTCCCAGCCGCCTTCAAAGAGGTTCTCTTCTTCATAATCAGAATCTTCTTCCATGTCTTTTTTGGCGGTAATACTGTAAAGGGGGCATTCCAGGGACTTGATAAGCGAAACAGGCACCGGATGATCCGGCAGCCTTACGCCCAGTTCCCTGCGTCTGAGCCCCAGGGCTTTTTCCGTCCCAAGCAGGGTGTTGAGGACAAACACGTAGGGCCCCGGGGTAAGGCGTTTGATAAGCCGGAACCGGGTGTTGTCCAGGCTGCAAAATTCGCCGAATTGGGATATATCCGAGCACAGGAGGGTAAAGTGCCTTTCATCGCGCTCGCCTGAAAGCTTCCGCAGTTTTTTTATCCCTTCCCGGGATTTGAGGGAACAGACAACGCTCCAGCTTGTATCGGTAGGCAGCGCCGCGACTCCCCCATTGGTGAGGAGCTTTGAGGCTTTCGAAAGTATCCGGTCGTCAATGTTGGTAGGGATTATGTATTCGGTCATAATAAACTGCTTTTAACCGCAAACCTTGGGCGTCAGGGAACCCAGATAAGCTTGTCCGGAGCGGATTCTTTCAAAAAAATCTTCCGGTACTTGCCGGAAGGCTCCACCCCGGGGTTCTCAGGGAAATAGGTCTTCCTGAAGAACCAGACCACATCCGACATTGCTGTAGCGGAATTCGTCGGAGCGTAGCGGAACCAGATTTCCTCATGCTCCAGGATTTGCCGCGCCTTTGCGTCAAGAGTCAGTTCAGCGTCTGTTAAACGGCGGAGCTCCGATCTCAAACCGCCGTAATGGGTGTTCCCTACTGCCAGCATCCGCAGGTGACCGTGGTCGTCCATCCAATAGATCTCATAGACCCCGGCAACCGCAGGGACTTTGGCAGATATGGTCCACCGTTCCGCCACTGCCAGAGGCGACCATTGTATGAAGTAGTAACCGTCTTCGCCCTTTTCCTGGACCCTTACTCCAAAATCCATGCATTAAGTATATCACATTGATAGTATAAATTCTATAATTCCATGATTTTTTCATACAGTTTTTTTTTCAAGTGTCTAAAAAATAGTACGAGTATTTCTATTGTCCGACCTTCCTGGTTTTTCCATTTTACGTAATTCCTTATAATATAATGAGTTACGTTCCGGTTAAAAACAACCGGGCTGCTTGGCATGAAAATTGCTATATATACTACGGAATTTGATTCCAGGGGACAAATGAACACAAAGAAAGCGAAGAACAACAAAGACGATATATTGCAGTCCTACTTTGACCAGATCAAGGTTATCCCTCTTTTGAATTTTGAAGAAGAGCTTGAGTTGTCCAGGCGCATCCGGAACAACAGCGATGAAGCCGCCCGGCGCCGTCTTGTGGAAGCCAATCTCAGGCTGGTAGTAAAGATAGCTCGTTCTTATATTACTGCGGATGTTTCCTTTATGGACATCATCCAGGAAGGTAATATGGGGCTTATGAAGGCTGCGGACAAGTACGATTACCAGAGGAATATCCGGTTTTCGACTTACGCCAGTTGGTGGATACGACAGGGCATTACCCGGTTTCTGTCCAACAGGCGCCGGGTTATCCGGCTTCCTCACAGGAAGGAAGAGATACTCCGCAAGGTCCGGCGGGCTTACCATACTTTAAGCCAGATCCTGATGCGCCAGCCTAAGACCGGTGAAATCGCGGATGAAATCGGCGTACCCCTGGAGGATGTCGAATTCATCCTTTCTATAACCAATGGTTTTGTTTCCCTGGAAACGGAAAATAGCGACGAAGAATCCATCGCGGCAATGGATCTCCATGAAGATTACACCTACAATCCCGAAGGGGCTCTGATGCGCAAGTCTTCCCGGGACGCTACTATGCGGGTTTTGGATCGTCTCAAAGAGAGGGAAAAAAACATCCTCGTGTACCGCTACCAGCTCAACGGCGGCGAACGGTACACGCTCAAGCGAATCGGCGATAAGATGGGCCTTTCCCCCGAAACGGTCCGGCAGATAGAAATCAAGGCGCTGAAGAAAATTCGCAGCCACGCGGACGAACTCCGGGGCTTTTACGTAGAAGCTATGTAGGCTAAACTTGCCCCGCATTAAGCCCGGAATTTTCCCCGCATCCGGCTTTCACGAAAAATAGCAGCGCAAGTTTAGCCCCGCAGGAGGGCGTTTTCCATTGACCAAAAGGTCCGGTAAAAGGTATCTTTTATACGAGTGAAAGGAACTGCCAAAACGCCGCGGCAAAGAAGCAAAAAACCGCGTGCCGGATCAACAGCAAAAAAAAGAAGAAAAAGCCGCAAAAAACTAACTTTTAAAGATAAGGTTATTGTAGCTTCCCTTGCAGGGGTTCTGATCGCCGCTGCCCTGGCCGCTTCTGTGGGGATTGTTGTTTTCCGTAACTACGAAACCGGAAAATCAGAAGACGCGGCGGCGCTGATTGCAGAGGAAACCAGAAGCGTCCCGGAGGCCCCGGCGGAAACAGGCGGACCGGCGCCAAAAACAGGGGCTTCCCCGGAGGCTGTCCCTCCTACGGCAGCCGGATCTGAACCGGCGGCAAAACCCGCAGAGCCCGCAAGATCCGCACAGCCGGTACCTGCCCAGCCGGCTAAACCCGCGAAACCCGCAGAGCCGGTGAAACCGGCGGCGCCGGAGCAGCCCCGGAAACAGGCGGCAAAACCTGCTGCGGCCCCGAAGCCTGCGGCGGCAGCAAAGCCCGCTGTGCCGGAGGAACCTCCGGACGCCCAGGTACCGGGGGATCTGGAAACCTTTCTCCTCGGCCCGTCTTTGGGAACCCCCGCTGCGTCAGGAAGTCAAACCTCTTTCCCTGAAAGGCCCGGACAAGGGAGGCTGGTTTTTGTCATTGACGATGCGGGGAACAATCTTCAGGAACTGGAACCTTTTTTGAACTTCCCCGGTCCTTTGACCATTGCCGTGCTGCCGGGCCTGCCCCATTCGGCTGAGGCCGCCAGGAGGATACGGGCGGCAGGGAAGGAAGTACTGCTCCACCAGCCCATGGAAGCCCTGGGAGGGCAGAACCCCGGGCCTGGGGCGGTTTTTGCCGGTATGGGAGCTGAAGAAATTCGTTTTATTGTCAATAAAAACCTGGATGAAATCTGGCCTGTAGCGGGGATAAACAACCACGAAGGATCCCGGGTAACTATGGATGAAAAGGCCATGGAAACGATCCTTGAAATCTGCCGGGAACGGGGTATACTTTTTCTTGATTCTCGTACCACTGCCGATACGGCTGCTCCTGCAGCGGCCAGGAGGCTGGGGATGAAAATCGGGGAAAGGGACGTGTTTCTTGATAACAGCCAGAGCAGGGAGTCTATTTTGAATTATCTTAATACCGGTCTCGGAAAGGCGGAACAGCGCGGCGCTGCGATCATGATAGGCCACACCTGGTCCCCTGCTTTAGCGCCTCTGCTTAAAGAGCACTATTCGGCCTGGATAGCCCGGGGCTATACCCTTTCCACTGTGTCGGAACTGATAAAGGCGGCGCCATGAACGTGCTGGGCATTGAGACTTCCTGCGACGAATGCGCCGCTGCGGTAGTCGAAGACGGGCGGAAGGTGCTGTCCAACGTGGTAGCCACCCAGATCCCCTTCCACGCGGCCTGGAACGGCGTGGTCCCTGAAATCGCCAGCCGCAAACACACTGAATGGATTCAGGCGGTGGTCCGGGAGGCTCTGGAAAAAGCCGGAACCGGCCCCGGCGGCATAGATGCCGTTGCGGCTACTGCCCGGCCGGGGCTTTTGGGCTCCCTTCTGGTGGGCCTGAATTTCGCCAAAGCCTTCGCCTGGGCCCGGGACCTGCCTTTTGTCGCTGTGGATCATATACTGGCCCATCTTTACGCTTCCCGGCTTGATGCCGCCGGAACTTCAGCCGGAACGGCGCCCCTTCCGGACTACCCCTTTTTGGGGCTTCTGGTATCAGGCGGGCACAGCATCATCTGCAGGGTTGAAGATTTTAACGATATTGCCGTACTGGGAACCACTATTGACGATGCCGCAGGCGAAGCCTTTGACAAGGTTTCCAAGCATTACGGCTTCGGCTACCCCGGAGGGGGAGTTATAGACAAGCTTGCGGCATCAGGGAACCCGAACGCTTTTGCGTTCCCTCTTCCCCATTTGTGGAAAGGAAACCCGCCGGGAGCCGTGCACCGCTGCGACGTGTCCTATTCGGGGCTTAAAACCGCTGTCATAAACCAGCTGGAACAGTTCCGCTTGTCGCCCAGGCAGGAAGACAGGGACGCTGAAAACGCCAATATCGCGGCATCCTTCCAGCGGACGGCTGTGGATATACTTCTCAGGGCGCTCTTTAACGCCCTGGAGGATACGGGGCTTAGAACCGTTGTAGCAGGCGGAGGGGTAGCGGCTAATTCCCTGCTTCGCTTGAGGCTCGCGGAACGGAAGGATATCCGGAGTATTTTCCCGCCTTTGGAACTCTGCGGCGATAACGGCGCTATGGTAGCCGGCATCGCGTACCGCTATCTTCAAAAGGGAGAAAGCTCCCCTCTTACCGTTACCGCTTCCGCAAGGGTACAGGGTTTTAAGCGCCGGTATCCGTAAGCGGACGCCTGCGTTCTGTAGTTAACAAATCGTGAAGGGTGTATACTTCCCTCATGAGCGGCGAGAAAAATGGTGAGACAAAACTTGACAAGCTGGTAAAACTTCTCCGGGACGCGCCGGACGAGGTCTTTATACAACCCCATAATGTACCGGATCCTGACGCCATTGCGTCGAGCTTGGCCCTTTATCATCTCCTTTCTCATAAGGGGATTAAAAAACTGGGAATAGTCTATGACCAGGAAATTGAAAAAGCCAATTCGCTCAAAATGCTGGAGCTCTTTAATGTGCCTATAATCCGCGCCAGGGAAGCCGCCACTCTGGGAACCGAGGACTGGGCGGTGCTGGTAGACGTGCAAAAAGGCAACTCCAATGTAACGGATCTTGATACTGATGAAGTCGCCGTTATCGATCACCATGAATACCGGGACGGTTCGGGCTGCCGTTTTGAAGACATACGTCCTGAGGTAGGGAGCTGCAGCGCCATTATAGCCGAATATTTTTTTGAAAACGACCTGGTCCCTCCGGGGAACGTGGCTACCGCCCTGCTGTACGGCATCTACATGGACACCGATGATCTCACCCGTGGAGCTTCGAGCCTGGACATCGACATGTTTTACCGGCTCTACCCCATGTCGGACATCTCTCTTATTGTTGAACTCCGGGGAAACGAGATATCCGTAGAGGATCTGGGGCTTTACGCCGAAGCCTTTAAAACCGTGGAAATTTATGATGAAATGGGCTTTTTGCGCCTCGAAAGCGCCAACGATTCCCTCCTGGGCGCCGCAGGGGACATAGTCGTCAGCGTTTCCGGGGTAAATATCGCCATTGTTTACGCCCGGAGGCCGAAGGGCATTAAAATTTCCGTCAGGAGCACTGTTCCCCAGGCTTACGCGAACGATCTGGTCCGCC
>JAITEW010000316.1 GCA_031281855.1 Treponema sp. | reverse complement strand
ACAGAAACCGCCCCAGGGAGATAAGCGCTGTAAGAGCGGTCATAGCAGCAGCAGGGATGATGACGGAAACCAGGGTAAAATTTCCATACGAAATAATATCCACCGCCTGGCGCATAAACTGGGGGATAATTACCTGCGCAGCGTCCACAGTCAGGAGGCAGAGGAAACCCAGTGCGTAACGGAAACGGTAACGCCTAAGATAGGGAAGAAGAGTTTTAAATTCCTGCAAGGAATTATTAGCCATTTGAAATTTTCTTAAAACCCGCTTCTTCCTGCTTCTTGATATCCACTTCGAGTTTTGTCGTCCAGATATCCAGCTTTTTTTTCACCGTATCGGCGTCGGTATTTTCCCCAAGGACCATGTGGAACCGTCTCAAGGCGACAAGAAAATGAATGCCCATTTTGAAATCGTCAATGCGGTTTGTTGACAACTCGTACTTTTCCCGGTAACGGCCGGCTGCCTGGGCAAGGAGTTTTTTTATCAAAAGAATGTGGCGCACTGTCGGTTCATAATCGGGAGAACGGGGATCCGTATTGGCCACAGCGTTTTTAAGGTCAAGGATATTTTTGACCGCCGCCGCATACCGGCCTTCAAGCTCCACAAAGGCCCACTTCCATTTTGTATTGTCACCGTAGGCGTTTTCCAGGAGCTGCAGGACGAGGCCCAGTTTCCTCACCAAAAGATAGCGCCGCTTGGGGTCCACCTGGGCAATAGCTCCCAGTTTTTCTTCGTATTCTGAAAAAGGGGTGTCCACAAGGTTGCTTACAATTTCCTCAAGGTAGATCACCGCTTTGTAAAGTGATTTCCTGCCGTCGTTCAGGGCTTCCTCGTTTCGCAGCTTCAGCATGGACTGGGAAACTCCTGAAAGGATGATGTAATTCGACGCCAAGCCGATCATCTCCTCTACCAGAACCAGCCGCTTAAAAGCCGCCCCGTCGGTTCCCTTTTTCAGCATCGAAAGAACCGTCTCTTCACGCTTGAGATAAGACGCAATGGCGAGTTTGTAGGGTTTTATCTTTTCGAAATACTGATGACGATCTTCTGCGGAAATTTTCGCCATTATAAGCTCCGTCCGTATTTTGCCAGCAATTCATCCGCATGGGCAAGAGCCGCTGCTCCTTCATCCCCTGCAAGCATACGGGCGATTTCCTGACGCCGTTCTTCAGGCTTAAGGAGGCTGACTCCCGTAACGGTCCGGCTGCCTTCCTCGCCGGCTACTACTTTCTTTTCCACTTTAAGATGATTATCCGCCCTCACGGCAATACTGGCAAGATGGGTAACGCAGAAGATCTGCTTAAGCGTCCCGATTTGGGCCAGGTATTCCCCAACAGAAAGGGCGACTTCGCCGCCGATTCCCGTGTCGATTTCATCAAAAACCAGGGTTTCGGGCGCAGCGTCGCCGCCTTCAGGAACGGATTCGGAAAGAACGGTTTTAATAGCCAGCATCACCCGTGAAAGCTCACCGCCTGAGGCGATTCTCGCCAGTTCCTTGAGGGGTTCGCCGGCATTGGCGGAAATAAGGAATTCCACATCGTCAGCCCCCCAGGGACCGCACACGAGGCTTGCGGGTTTCCCCCCCCCTGCCCGTTCAGCGGCTTTTGAAACCACTGCGGCCTGAAACCGGGCGTTAGGCATGCCCAACCGGGACAGGATGGAACTGATGCCGGCGCTCAGGCGTTTGGCCCCGGCGTTCCGTTTGGCGCTCAACGACGCGGCCCTGGCTGCCAGGTCTTTTTCAAGACCTGATATTTCCGATCTGAGCCTGTCCCTGTTTTCCCCGGCGCCTTCAAGGGCTTCTATCTCCGCTTCGGCTTCCTGCTTCCATGCAAGGATCCCGTCTTCGTCACTGGCAAAATCCCGGGAACCTGAAGGATGGTATTTCTTTTTAAGCTTCTGCAGCAGCGCCAGCCGGTCTTCGACTTCTTCAAGCCTCTGGGGATCGTAGGTCAGGCCGTCCCGGTAGGACCGGAATTCCCGGGCCAGATCCTCGGCTTCATAAAAAAGATCCTCCATGCGCTTGAGCATAGGCGCGAGGCTCCCGTCGATGGAAGCGGCGCTGTCCAGGCCGGCCCTGGCCCTGCGGGCCATACTGAGGAGCGAAGCCTCGTCATCGTAGAAAGCCAGGGCTGCGGCGTTCACCTGCATGCTGAGCTTCTCAAAATCCCCAAGCCGCCTGGCTTCGGCTTCAAGCTCTTTCGTTTCCCCCCCGAGGGGCTTGGCTTTGGCTATTTCGTCAACACCGTACCCCAATATCTCCAGCCGTGCATCCCTGTCCCGTTCCGAAGAAAGCGAAGCCTCCAGGGCTTTCCGCTTGTCCGCCAGTTCAAGGAAAACCCGGTTAAAAGCGGCGGCTTCTTCTTCAAGGCCCGCAAAACAATCCAGGTACTTCCGGTGGGTCTCTTTTCTGAGGAGGGTTTCGTGGGTGTGCTGGCCGTGGAGATCGAATAAAAAGGCCATGAATTCCGCCAGATCCGCCCGGGTAACCGGAACGCTCTGGATGTAGATGGAACTCCTTCCTGAAGATTTTACGCTCCGCCTGACCACAAGGCTCCCTTCGTCATCCTCGATATCCCTGCCGGAAAGCCAGTCCAAGGCGTCGCGGTTCCGGGGATCCACAGTAAGCAGCGCCGAGACCCCGGCTTCATCGCAGCCCGAGCGGATCACCTCGGTATCCGCCTTGGCGCCGAGGAGAAAACTTAAAGAGCCTACAATGATGGACTTCCCGGCGCCGGTCTCCCCGGTGAGGACGCTGAAACCGTTTTCAAAAGAAAGCGAGAGGCTGTCGATAAGGGCAAAATTCCGTACAGAAAGTTCCTTAAGCACGAGGCGCCTCCACAGGGGTTCCGGGCCAGGAGAACTTGGTTTTAAGGGCCTGGTAAAACACGTCTCTGCCTGATGCGATAAGGATGCCCGGCTTAGGGGAACGGGAAATAAAAATCCGGTCCCCTGGTTCCAGAGGTTCCGTTACCTGACCGTCCACAGTAAGGAGCACCCCGCTCCGCTGTTCCGCTTCAATCTCGATAAGAAGGGTTTCCCCTGCAGGGAGGACCATGGGCCTGTGGGAAAGGGTAAAAGGGCATATAGGGTTAAGGATCATCGCTTCCAGCTCAGGATCTAAAAGGGGGCCTCCTGCTGCTGCGGAATAGGCTGTTGATCCCGTAGGAGTAGCCACGATAAGCCCGTCGGACCGGTACTGCCCCAGGTACATCATGCCTTCCCCTTCTACAGGGCCGATGGAAACACGAAGCTTTATTATCTTCGCAATTCCCGAAGCGGATACTACCGTATCGTTGAGGCAGGTCCCCCGCACCACTTCCCTGCCCTTTCTTTCGACCCTGGCTTCCAGCATGAGCCGTTGTGAAAACCGCGCCTTTCCCCTGAGCCAGTCATAAAAAACTGCCTTCCATTCTCCCGGATGTACCCCGGCGATAAAGCCCAGGGTACCCAAATTGATGGGAAACACCGGCACCCCCAGGGGGGCCATGGTCCTGGCGGCGTAAAGCACCGTTCCGTCGCCTCCAAGGCTAAAGGCGATATTGTAACCGGATTCAACGCTGAAACCGGGTTTTTTTTCAAAAGAAAAAGTATCGACCGCTATGTTCTGTTTTTCAAGTTCTTCGGTAATTTCACCGGCCAGCACAGGGGCGTTTTCTTTTTTTGCATTGACAAACAAAATCGCCTTGGCCATTGCCGCACTCCGCCTACGGAAGGGTTACGATGAGTTTGGAGACCTTCTCTGTCTCAGAGCCCGAAAGCCGCGGGTAAAGAGGGAAAAGGGCGGTCCGTAACGAAAGGGAATACGCTTCAGGGCACTGTTCAGGCGAAAAACCCTCCAGAGCCGCCAGGGTATTCTCAAAGGCATTTTCCACGACAATATCCTTGCGTTTCGCATAGGCCTTCACGTCTTTCATGCCTGTTTCCAGAATTAAAGGGAAAGCGTAATTATTGTACTCAAAAGTATCACTCTGGACAAACTGCTTGTGCCGTGTCCGCATAGCCGCCTGAATATAGATCTTAGCAATCTCCCGGCGCTTATCCAGGTTCCTCGCTGATTCCCGAAACTGGACCACTCCCATGGCGGCGTTCATGTCCGGCAGGCCGTATTCAGGCGGCAGCTCGCCCAGGTTCCTCAGCACCGAAGCGTCCCGGCGGTTCGCGGCGTACAGCAGGGCGCCGGAACCGGCAGTCAGCATATCCCGTTCTTCGAGCCCCATAATGGTAAAAACCCCGGCGTTCCCTGCAGGGATACCGGCGATAACGGTTCCGAAACTCTGGGAACAATCTTCAATGACCGGCAGCCCCAGTTCCGCAATAGCAGGCGTATCAGGGACGTAACCCAGGGTGTGGTGGAGAACTACCGCCCGAACATCAAGGCCCTCAGGCCGGGAAGCAAGGGCTTTTTCCACTGTTTCCCTGCCTATGACGGCGGAAGAAGGGAGGACATCGCAGTAAAGAGGCACGAGCCGCAGATCTTCTATCACCCTGGCGTAATACCTGGGCGACAGGGCGGAAACAACGACTCCCTTACCGTCTTCGAGGTTAAGGGATTTAAGGCCGATAAAAAGAGCTGTAGCAGGGCTCCGGAGCGCCATACAGTAATCAAACTTGAGTTTTTCCCTGGCGATTTGAATAAGGAGCCTGGTCTGCTCCCCAGGGCCTATTCTATCCTCTACCAGGGCGGTCAAAACCGCATCCATCTCCTTCCGCCTGATAGTCGGGGAGTAGACTTCAATCTTCATGCGACAATACTCCTCGGGGAATATACCATATTAGAGACCCTCCCAAAACTTCAATTTTTAGGAAAGCAGCCTTAGATTTAGAGGAAAAAGCGGACTTTTTGCCGCTTTTTCCAAAACCATTCCCGAACCCAACCGAGTTTTGGAAATAGCCCGTTAACCAGGATTTTTTAATCCCTACCGCCTTAGTTCCGCGATTTTCTGCAGTTCTTTAGGATTAAAGAGGTCCCGTATGTCCAGGATAATGAGGTAACCTTTTTCCTGACGCACTACTCCCTGGATATATTCAGCTCCAATACCGCTTACCATCTGGGGAGGAGGCTGAATTTCTTCTTTCTCAATAGTCACTACCCGGGAAACACGGTCGATGATGACGCCCAGCTTCATTCCGTCAATATCAAGGATTATAAAACCGGACAAAAGCTCATCTTCCTCAGAAGCGGCGGTCTTTTTCAGATGGAACCGTTTATGAAGGTTAATGATCGGTATTATCTCGCTGCGGAGGTTAAAAATACCCTCTACGTAAACCGGGGCATTAGGAATAGCCCGGATCGCCTGAACCCGGACAATCTCCTTGACATCCATTATATTGATGCCGTACAGCTCTTCCCCCAGTTGAAAGGTAACCAATTGGTTTGAATCGGCCATAAAAATACCCCTTGTTCCGAATTTACTATCAAATAAAGGTTTTTACAATAGGGGTAGACGTTCAACGAAAAAAACAAAAAAGCCTGGCGGCTTCCTACTTTCCCACCGTTTGGACGGCAGTATCATCGGCGTAGGGGGGCTTGACTTCCGTGTTCGGAATGGGAACGGGTATAACACCC
>JAITEW010000283.1 GCA_031281855.1 Treponema sp. | reverse complement strand
CTTTGTCTGGTCGGTGCAGTTTGCGAAATAGAGTCCGTCCGCAAAGCTGGTTGCTTTGCGGACAAGAGCGGCGGCTAATACCCGGCTTGTTTGTCCACCAGGTTAATCAGCGGTTCTCCCAGGTTATAGCGTTTTAAGTTCTCCAGCGTGATCTCCATAGCCAGCGCCGGGTAGTCCGGCCTCATGCCCGCGTAATGGGGGGTGATGATCACGTTGTCCATTTCCCAAAGAGGCGAATCAGGCGGCAGGGGTTCCATGGCGGTAACGTCCAGGAGCGCCGCCGCGAGGCGGCGGGATCGCAGGGCTTCGATAAGGGCGGCCTCGTCGTTAGTGAGGCCCCGGCCTACGTTCACATAGACCGCCCCTTGCTTCATCAAGGCGAATTCTTTTTTCCCAAGAATGTTTTTTGTTGCCCCGGTATAGGGGAGGATATTCACCACATAGTCCGCTTCAGGCAGGAGTTCCGGGAGCTTTTCCATGGCCTCCACCCGGACACCGTCGCTGCCCGGGGCCTGACTGCGGCGTATGCCCGTAACCTTCATGCCGAAGGCCCTGGCTATGATGGCGGTGTGTTCGCCAATGGCCCCGTAGCCGATGATGAGCATAGTCTTCCCTGAAAGCACCGAGGTTTCAGTATCCGCCAGGGTAATCCATTCGTGCCGTTTCTGGGCGGCGAAGATTTTGGGGAAAACCCGGTTTCTGGAAAGAATCATGGCGAAGATATGCTCCGTAAGCTGCTCCCGGTGCATGCCTGAGGTATTGGTTATCATCACAGGATGATCTTTCAGTTCCGGATGGGCGATGAGCCCGTCCACCCCGGCGGACCAGACCTGGAACCACCGGAGCTTCGGCATCGCCGCGGGCAGGCCCCAGGGGCCGAAGCCGATGAGTATCTCAGCCTTACCGGCATACTTTTCCATATCAGGACGTTTAAGGGCGTGGACAATTTCCCTGCCTTCAGCCTCCTGTTTCAGCGCCGCTTCTTCTTTTTTACCATAACGATCCTGGGGCAGGGTGACCAGGATTATTCCCTTGTCGTAATTCATATCTATATAATATAGAAAAAGATAGTTCTGTGTCAAAAGTTATCGTCAACACCGGGGTAGATTGCTTCCAGCCGCCTGCCTTGACGCAATTCGCTAAACATCCCATGCTGAAACCATCATGGCTTCACTCAGCACTGTGTTTGATTCCCTCAAAACCGCCCAGGCAAAGCTGGCGCTGGAAAACCGCAACCGGAAAGACGCCGCCCTGGCAGCGGTATGCAAGGCCGTTGGCGCTGCAAGGCAGGAAATCCTGGCTGCCAACGCCGCGGATGTGGAAAAAGCCCGCACCGGGGGCATGAAGGAATCCCTTATCGACCGGCTCCTTCTCACTGAAAAGCGCGTAGATTCCATTATCGAAGGAATTGAAACGGTCATCCGCCTTGAGGACCCTGTGGGAAAAATCAAATCCGGCTGGCAGATCCCCAACGGCCTCCTGATTGAACAGATTGCCGTGCCTTTAGGGGTAGTTGCAATCATTTACGAATCCCGGCCTAACGTAACTGCCGATGCCTTCAGCCTGGCTTACAAAGCGGGCTGCGCCATACTCCTCAGAGGTTCCTCGGCGGCCCTGGAATCCAACAGGGCCCTGGTGAAGGCTGTCAAAAAAGGGCTTGAAACAACGGGCATCCCTGCTGCTGTCGAGCTTGCCCAGTCAGGGAGCCGGGACGAAGTGGACGAGATACTGTGCGCCCGGGGCCGGATCGATGCGGTGCTTCCCAGGGGAGGGGGGGGGCTCATACGCCGGGTGGTGGACAACGCCAGGGTCCCGGTGATCGAAACCGGCGAAGGGAACTGCCACATCTATGTGGAGCCTTCTGCGGATATGAACAACGCCGTGGATATTATCGAAAACGCCAAGCTCCAGAAACCCGGGGCCTGCAACGCCGTGGAAACCGTTCTGGTACACCGGGACGCCCTTGGGCCCCTGATGCCCCTGCTGGCGGCGCGGCTGGCCGGAAAGGCCGAACTCCGCTGCGACGCCGCTTCCGGGGCGGCTATAGGCGCGCCGCCTCAGGGCCTGGTCCTGAAGGACGCTGTTGAATCGGACTGGGAAACAGAATTCCTCGATTATATACTGGCAGTCAAAACCGTGAATTCCCTGAACGAGGCTGTCGGTCATATTAACGCCTACGGGACCAGCCATTCAGAGGCCATACTCACTAACGACCTCAGGGCGGCGGAGGAATTTTGCCGCCAGGTTGACGCGGCGTGCGTTTATGTTAACGCCTCAACCCGCTTTACCGACGGCGGTGTATTCGGCTTCGGCGCCGAGTTGGGAATCAGCACCCAGAAGTTCCACGTCCGGGGGCCTATGGGTCTTGATGCCCTGACTACGATAAAGTACCGTATATCAGGCTCAGGCCAGATAAGAGAATGAATGTTTATGATAATACCACAGCTCATTGCGGAAGCCCGAAAAATCGTTTTCAAATTCGGCTCCAATACCTTGGCCGACAGCGCCGGGAAGATCAACGCAGCGTTTCTCGATGAATTCGCCGGACAAGCGGCGGCGCTGAAAAAAACAGGGAAGCAGATCGTCCTGGTGTCCTCAGGCGCCCAGGTAGCGGGGCTTTCAACTATGGGCAAGTGGGCCCGTAAGCGGGACATCCACTACAGGCAGGCGCTCTGCGCAGTAGGCCAGGTGGAACTCATGTGGGCCTGGCGGCGGGCGTTTGAAAAGTACGGCCTCCATATAGCACAGATCCTCCTTACCCGCGACGACTTCGGGGACAACAACCGGACCCTCAACATGAGGAACACCCTTTTCACGCTGGTTGACGAAGGTATCATCCCTATTATCAACGAGAACGACACGGTCTCTGTAGAGGAAATCAAAATCGGCGAAAACGATACCCTGGCCGCCCAGTCCGCGGTGCTCTGGAGCGCCGATCTCCTCGTTCTTTTCAGCGATATTGACGGCCTTTATGACAAAAACCCCAAGGAGTACCCGGATGCCAGGCTGGTGAAGGAAGTCAGCGATATTGATGCAGTGCGCAAGTCCATCACCATAGGCGGCGCCAACGACTTCGGTACCGGAGGCATCGCCACCAAGCTCGACGCCGCCCAGCGGGCCTTGAGTTACGGCATACCAACCATCATCGCCCATGGCGGAAAGCCCCGGGTCCTGGAAGCCCTGGCTGCGGGAACGCAGCAGGCCACGGCCTTCCTGGCCGGAAGATAAGGAGGATTGTTATGAGTACCGCTATCGCCTGTATAGGCAGCGGCAATATGGGAAACGCACTGATGAAAGGGGCCGTCGGAACTGTTGGAGGCGGGAACATTTTCTTTACCGATGCCGACAAAGCCAAAGCCGAAACCGCCGCGGCCGCTATCGGCGCCGGGATCTGCGCCTCAAATACCGAAGCCGCTGAAAAAGGGGACTTTGTTTTCCTGGCTGTAAAACCCCAGGTCCTTGCTGGGGTATTGGAAGAAATCGCCCCGGCGCTGGGCAGGCGGCTCGCTTTAGGCGCGGCTCCGGTGCTGGTATCCATGGCCGCAGGCTGGGGTATCGCCAAGATACAGGCCCTTCTGGGCAGGGACGCCGGGAAGGTTCCGCTGGTACGCATCATGCCCAACACCCCTGCTCTTATTTCCAAAGGGGTTATCGCCATGGCTTCTTCCCGGGAAGTGCCGGCTGAAAAAGCAGCGGAGCTGGAAAAAATCCTGGCCGCCGCGGGGCTTGTAGACAAGGTGGAGGAAAAATACCTTGACGCGGTCACAGGGCTTTCAGGTTCCGGCCCCGCTTTTGTCTATACGTTCATCGAAGCTCTGGCCGACGGCGGCGTCAAGGCGGGGCTCCCCAGGGACAAAGCCCTGCGTTACGCAGCGCAGACAGTCCTGGGAGGCGCTTCTATGGTTCTGGAAACAGGGAAACACCCTGGAGAACTCAAGGATATGACCGCTTCCCCAGGGGGCACCACTATAGCCGGCCTCGCGGCTCTGGAAAACGGCGCTTTCAGGGGAACAGTGATAAACGCCGTAGAAGCAGCCTGGCTGCGTTCGGTGGAATTATCGTAATCAGGCGATAATAGCGGCGTTGATCAGCTTTTCAAGATTTTTTATCGTCTCAGCAAGCTTGTTAATATCCGGAGGTTTGGTAAAAACCCCGTCTGAGTTGTCAGGCGCCCGGATCGTATCCTCCTCGGTTTCCATGACGAACACAAAAGGCTTGCCAAATACGGGATCTTCTTTGACGGTCCGTATCAACCTGTAAGAATCTACTCCCGGAAGGGTTCCGTCCAGGAGTAAAAAACCGGGTTTTTCCTCAATAAGCAGCCGGCCTGTCTCGAACCCGTCAATAGCCTGGATTATTTCGTACCCAGGAAGCAATTTCAAAAGCTCGTCCTTTATGGCGTCGCTCATCCTTTCATCGGCTGCGGCGATCAGAAAAACGCTCCACTTGGCTTTTTCCATTAAAACCTGGAGAGCTTCCCCTGAATCGCTCATGCCCCGTTTATCCAGAAAGGCAGCCAGATCTTTTGCGTAAATCCGGTATTGGCCTCCTGGAGTAGTGAACGCCTTCAAATAGCCGTTTTTAATCCAATTGATCGCGGTTTGGTTAACTACTCCGCATAGATTAGCTACTTCAAGGGCGGAAAATATCTTAACTTTACGTCCTTTTCTGGATACCATACACTCCTCTTTAATAGAATAGTATACCAAAAAACAAAGTTAATGCAATCCAAATTAGAAAATTTCACAAAAAAGATCTAATCCTCAAACCACCGCCGTAAAACGGAAGATGAAAATCCTTCGAATTTGAGGCGCCCGCGGAGTGAAAACCCTTCGGAATCTCCGTCAGGGAAATTTTGGGCGATAAAGCGTTGAAGCAAAGCCCACTCGGTTTCGATGTCCAGCGTTTCTTTAAGGGACGAAGCTGCCGTATCCCTTTCAATGCCCCTGTTTGCCAAATCCGCGGAAAGCCTGCGGGGGCTGGGAACCTTCCCTCCTCTGCGGGCAAGCCGGGAACGGAGCCAGCGTTCGGCATATCGTCCGTTATTCACCAGATCCAAATCTAAAAACCTGGAAATAACCGCGGAAACGCAGTCCGAATCATAGCCCCGGCGTTCCAGCTTGCGGGCAAGTCCGGTACTGGTCTGCTCCGCCCGGCTGACAAGCCTCATTCCGGCCCGTTCCGCCCGGTAACAGGCAGCGGCAAAGCGCAGGGTTCTCTCTTCAAGGGAGGAAATTTCCCTTCCTTCCTCCCAGGAAGCGGGGTTTTCACAATAATCGTTTAAATAACAGGGCTTTAGGGACAAAGAGGAGCCGTCGGAAAGGCCTATTTTGATTAAATTTTCATCGTTTTCAGTTGCGGTTTTAAGAAAAAGCACTGTCATCACTTAAAACAGCTTCCCTGAACAAAATGAAAAACTACCCCCACCGGCGGTGAAAGTGAAAGTGAAAAAAATACCAGCCCGCCGGCGTACTGCCGTGCCAGCGTGCTAGCGCTTGGAGAACTGGAACCGTCTGCGGGCGCCGGCTTGGCCGTATTTCTTCCGTTCTACCATCCTGGGATCGCGGGTCAGGTAACCGTTGCTTCTAAGGCTGGTATAATTCCCCTGATCTACCTGGCAAAGAGCCCGGGAAAGGCCGTGGCGGCAGGCTCCGGCCTGACCGTTGGCGCCTCCGCCGTAGACATTGATAAGGATGTCGAATTTATTCTCGCTCGCAGTAACCATCAGGGGCTGCCGCACCATAAGGGCGTGCTCGCCTTGGGGAAAATACTGGACCAGTTCCTTGCCGTTTACGATGATTTTGCCGCTTCCATCCCGGACATACACCCGGGCTACGGAGGTCTTTCTTCTTCCGGTTCCGATACCAAGATTCTTTACCATATAATCAACCTCTTGTTACAGTTCAATTGCCTGGGGATTCTGGGCAGCATGGGGATGCCCGGCGCCGGGGTATACTTTGACGTTGTTCAGCAGCTTCCGTCCCAAGGGTCCCTTGGGAAGCATGCCTTTAATCGCCAGTTCCAGCGGGGAAGTGGGGTGTTTTTCCGCCAGTTTCTCGTAATTCACGGTCTTGAGGCCCCCCGGATACCCGCTGTGGCGGTGGTAGAGCTTCTGCTGGGCCTTACGGCCGGTAACGACCGCTTTTTCAGCGTTCACGATAACAACATAATCCCCGACTTCCTGATGAGGGGCGTAAACCGCCTTTTCCTTACCCCGGACAATCGAGGCGGCCCGGGCGGCGATCCTTCCCAGGGATTTCCCCTCAGCGTCGATAACGAACCATTTCCGCTCCACTACGGCGGGTTTTACAAATATCGTCTTCATGATAAACCTTCTCAAATAAAGTTCAAAATACAAAGTAAGAGCTATTATCTTGCCATAAAGTAAAGAAACGTGTCAAGCGGCGGTCGCGGTCGGCAGCGCGCTACGCATCCGCTTGCGTGCTCTTCTGGGCGTCCTTTTTGGCTTCTGCGCGGTCTTTGATGTCTGCGATACCGACAAAAACGGCGATGAGGCCGATAAAGGCGGCAAGGACCGGGAGGCAGCCTTTCAGAAAGGCCAGAACTTCATCCCACCAGCCCAAACCGTCCGGGAGACAGGCCGCTACAGCGGCTGCAATGACAACCAAACCGATAACAAGAGCTTTCATCTTTATAATCCTCCTAACGGTGACGGTACTTCCTGGCTACCATGACCGCGAAGGCGGCGATAAAAAAGATCGTTGGCAGGCAGGGAAGTATTATGGAAACCAGGGGCACAGCGCCTATAGAGATAACGGTCTCTCCGGTTATTCCAAAAAGCTCCAGAATAGAGTAAACCGTCTCTACATACGCCGCTATAGCGCCGATTACCATGAGCATCCAGGCTATATCCCTGGTCTTGGACCAGAGCATTATCGCAAAAAAAGACGCCAAAGCGCCCAATGACAAACGGCTGACAATATAGATAACCTGCCCGGAATCCATAGGCATAGTATTACCTTTTTATAGGGAAAAAGCAAGACCGGGCTGGTCTATCACAGCAAGTAAAAGGATGCTATAATAATCCCAGCTAGAGTTTCGGAGGTTCGTTGTGACCGAACGGGAACGGTTTATCAAAGCCCTTAAACGGGAAAAAATCGAAGGGCATGTACCTACTTTTGAACTGGTTTTCTTCCTTACTATGGAGGTTCTGGGCAAGGTGCATCCCAGCCACAGGTATTACAGCCAGTGGAACCAGTCAAGCGCGAAAGAAAAAGAGGC
>JAITEW010000006.1 GCA_031281855.1 Treponema sp. | reverse complement strand
AAAGACGAGTCTGTCGCCGCAGCCGCTCACGGTGGCCCGGCGTGGCCCGGGCGTGGAAGGCACAGTCCGTAAAGGCAAAGTCCAGACCGCCCAGGACAACAGGACCAGAGCCAAGACGCTGGGCCAGGGCTGTTGCGGTAAGGCCCACGGAACCCAGGGGGGGCAAGGCTTCAGGCAGAAGACCCGCTTCTTCCAGACGGTCAAAGATACGGAGAGGGGCCCAGGGGGTTACAAAGAGACTGAATTGAGCCCCAAGGGTCTCGCTTGTGGCGGGCAGGGCCGAAAGATCCATGGCCACCGGAACCTCCCAGGAGCCAAGGCCGATAAAGTCCCGGAGGTTCCAGTGCTGACATTCCAGGGCTACCGCCAGATCAGGCTTGATGTCCCGTTCCTTGAGGGCCGCCAGGGCCGTATCCACGCAGATGATGCGGAAAGGCCGCCCCCCGGTCTTGGACAGGTCCCCGAAAGCGGCGGAAAGGCCGTCCAGAACGTGGTCCAAGGATGGGCCCGCCCCCAGGACCAGGGCCGGCGCGCTCCCAAAGGATAGGCTATCGAGAGGCCGGGACCGGGGGATACAGGGAAGGTTCTTGATGGTGTTGCGAATAAAACAACGGCCTAGTTTGACTACCGTCATGGCGTTGGCCCAGTCCACGGCAATGTCCTGCCGTAAAGCGTCGGCCAGGGCATCGTATACATCAGGGGCAAGCCGCCAGCCCCCGGAAAGGCGAAGGACCGTTACTCGGCGGAAGCGGCGGCTGCCCCAGGTTTTTCGCACAAAGGCGCAGAGGGCCGCGGCGTCGGTGGTACGCGCCAGGGTGAGGGAAGGGTTTCCCTTCCAGGGTGTCTCGGGCGCGGCCAGGGACAGTGCCATGAGGCGTTCGTCCGCTTCCACGCAGAGTACGGCGGAATCGCCGCTTATCCGGCTCAAGAGGCGGGAGATGCCGTAGCCATAAAGGGGGGAAGGACAGAAATAGAGCGTACAATTCATGACCGGAACGGCGTCCACCGCGCGTTCAGCCTGGCCTATCGGGTCTATCAGGGAGAGGAGGGTCTTGCCGCGATAGGAAACAGAAAAACCCCGGCGCGCCTCAAGCAGCCGGGGTTTTTCATCTTGCCGCTCCCTATCGGACATCAAGTATCAAAAGGGATTGTAAATGAATTTATAGAAGGCGTCGAAGAACCGGTCTTCAAGTTTGTCGCTCCGCAAGAAGTAGTACCGTAAACCCATCTCGGCGTTGTAACTGAGCCAGTAGGATGAGTAGATGGATTTGACTGTTTCCACCGCCGATTCTTCCGCGGGGATTTCCTCTTTGGGGTAGAGTACCACAACGTTGCTGCCCAACACTAAGGGGATCGAGGGAGTTTCCAGCGGCGTGAAGAAGGCGGTCCGCCAGAAATTCTCGTTGGAATCGGCGGAAGCGAGTTCCTGTATCCCCGCCGATCGGAGGGAAGTAAAGAGGTCAACTCCCCCGTAGTTGAGGGGCAGAGGACCGAAACTCTGTTTGGTATAGCCCTGGGCTTCCGCGGCGGCGTCAAAGCCCGCTTCTTTTACCTGGGCGATAAATGTTTCGGCTTGAGCTATAAGCCAGTCTTCCACCCGGCCCCGTTCCTGGTCCAACAGATAGCTCCGGATTTTAGCGATAACGCTACTGTCGGCGATATCCGCAGGATAGGGCGTTACTTCGGCGCGGAAAAAGGCCCAGCCTGATGGAACCTTGACCACGGGACTGTATTCCCCCGCCTGAAGAGCGGTTACGGTATTTTGGGCTTCCACATCCGGAATCTCGGTGGCTAATTCGTAGATCATCTTGATCCCCATGTCTCCGCCCCGGTCGGCGTAAGTGTCCTGAGAATGAGTTCCGGCGGCTTCTTCAAAAGTCGTGGTTCCCTCCTGTATCGACGTCAGAACAGTCTGGGTCTCGGCCTCACTGGAACTCACGGTGATACGGGAAAGATGGGTAAAACGGAACAAATTCTGATTATCGGCGGCATAAAGGGCGATTTCAGAATCCGGGTAGGAACTCAGGGGCAAGGCTATCAGGTCGAAACTCCGCTGGGGCGAAGCCAGGGCGGCGATAAAATCAGTTTCCTTTGAGGGAATCCTAAGACCGGTAACATCCTCCCGGTAACGCCGTTCTATAAGCGAATCCCGGACTCCACGCCACAGGGACATCCGAGTAGTCCGGTCCAACTGACGGTACCGGGCGGCGTCAAAAACACCGTCTATCCGGAATTGTTCGGCCACTTCTTTGTCCACCTGTTCCTGGGAAGGCGCATAGCCGGTCTGTTTTACCTCTTCAAGAACGGCGGTACGGATAACCGCTTCTTCAAAGGCCCCGCGCCAAACTTCCATAGAAACCTGGAGATAGTTAGCTTCGCTCGTTGTATTTTGCCGGTACCGGGCAAGATTTTCCCGTACCTGGGCAAAATAATTTCCTGGCACATAATTGATGGGAATCTTGTTGTAGGACCCAAAATTTAATTCCACCATGCGGCCCGCTTCCGGGACTATAGCCGGAACCAGGACAAACGCAACAACCACGATAATCAGGATGATGATAGTGCCGACAAAAATGAAAGGGTTCGTTTTAAACCTGCGGATAAATTCGGACTGTTCCGCTTCGTGCCGAACAGGCTGTTTTTTCTCCTTAAACGCCATAGATTATCGTACCTCACATATATTAATATTGAAAATAACCATAGCATTTTAAAGGGTCCTCGTCAATGAGATCTGAATCCATATTACGAGGGGGGTCTAAACCCCTGGGACCGTAGGTCCTTTAGCGGGGGCGTTACGGGGGTGGAATCCCCGTAGAGGGGGTAGCCCGCAACGTAGCGCGGGCGGGAGGGGTCGGACTTGTGGAGCAAGTCCGCGACTTCCCCCCTAAGATCCCCCTTGACCCGGACCGCAAGGAACTTTAGATTTCTAGTATGCCTGTATACCGGCCTTTAAGGGTGAGTATTTTTATTTATGATGTGATCCGTCTTTTGGGGATGCTTTTGATATTGCCGCTGTTGGCGCCGCCACAGGCTGAATCGGGCTT
>JAITEW010000222.1 GCA_031281855.1 Treponema sp. | reverse complement strand
ATCGTCCCATTCATCCCGCATATCCCGAATGATACGGGTAGTCTCATCCCAAAGTTCCCGGTGCTTAAGCCAGTAACGAATCCTCTTCGCGCCTCGCCGGTATTCCAGGGCCGGCATCCCCGTTGAACGCCTTGCGGCTTCTTCCATGGCTTCTTCGCAAGTATAAACATTGGGAATATTAAGCTGTTTCGCCTGGTCGCAGAGCCGGCAGAACTCATCGAAATCAGGGGGATTGACGGAAATCTCGGCGTCTATATCCACAGCGGATATATCACCGGTAACAGGGGCTTCCTGCGTAAGTGTAACCGCAACCCGTACCCTCCCGGAAGGATGTTTTTCGGGCAGGGGAAGATCAAGGTGGAGATGTTCAAGCTCTTGACCCATCGGGATTTCGACGATTTGCTCAATAACCATACCATGAATATAGCACGATGTCCTTTAAATATCCAGCATCTTGTATACCCGCAGGGCGTACTCCCCGAACCTGGGGGAGGTGCGGATGTCCAGGGTCCGCGGCCGGGGAAGGTCTATGTCCAGGGCGTCGATCATCCGGGAGGGCCTGGCGGAAAGCACCACCACCCGGTCGGAGAGAAAGACCGCTTCGTTGATCTCGTGGGTGATGAAGATCACCGTCTTTTTCGACTCCGCCCAGATCCGCAGGAGTTCCAGGTTCATCTTTTCCCGGGTAATGGCGTCAAGGGCGCCGAAGGGCTCGTCCATGAGGATCACCTTGGGGTCGTGTATCAGGGCCCGGGCCAGGGAGACCCGCTGCTGCATACCTCCGGAAAGTTCGTTGGGATAGCTCCGCTCAAAACCCTCAAGGCCCACCAGGGCAAGAAGTTCCCTGGCCTTGGGCAAATACGCCTTCCTGTCCAGCTTGAGGATCTCGATGGGGAGGAGCACGTTGTCCAGGACCCGCCGCCAGTTAAGGAACAGGGCCTTCTGAAACACAAATCCTACTTCCCTGCTGGGGTCGAAACGTTCCCGGTCCACAATTATCTCCCCCTCGCTCTGCTCCAGGAGCCCCGCGATTATTTTAAGCAGGGTGGTCTTTCCGCAGCCCGAGGGGCCCACAATCGAAACAAATTCTTCCGGGTATACATCAAAGGTGACGCTTCCCAGGGCTTCGAGAACGCCATCCCGGGTAGTGAAGATCTTCTTGAGATTTTGCAGTGATAATAAGGGCTTCTCCACAGCGTCACCTTCCTTGGTTTAGAAATTGTACTTATACATGGGGCTGGGAAGCAGGCTGTTGTCGTAGCAATCTTCCAGGGGGAAGTCCAACTTGGCCTGATAATGTTGACATCAAGCCCCTCGTCCTTATACCAGCCCTTGTCCAGGGCGATATAATAGGGTGAATGATCCGCCGTGATTTTCCAGTTTAAAAGAAAATCAACCTTTTGCGGAGCCGCTCCTTGTCCCTGCGACGGACCCGCGCCTCCCGCGTCGGAACCTCCGGCCGCCGCGGCAAAACCGCACACCGCCAATACCAGACACAACAGAATTACTGCTTTCTTCATACGATCCTCCTCAATGTTATACCCTTTCCTTGACGTATGCCCAGGGCATGAGCAGCCGTTCAAAGAGGGTAATGATCACAAACAAAGCGCCGCCGGCCAGGGAAATAATAATCAGGGAAGCGAAAACCGGCGGCGTATCAAGGGTATACTGGGCATTGGTAATCACATAGCCCAGCCCCTTGTTCGAGGAAATAAATTCGCCCACGATGGCCCCCACAATGCTCATGGTGGCGCAGATCTTGAGCCCCGAAAAAATATAGGGCAGCGAATTGGGAATGCGGATTTTGACAAAGAGCTGCAACTTTGAGGCGTGGAGGTAGCGGATAAGATCAAGCAGATCCTCTTCGATGGCATCCAGGCCCGTAATGGTGTTGATGAGCACCGGAAAAAAGCTCACCAGAAAGGCGATGAACATGTTGGTTGTAATGCCGTAGCCCATCCGGAGGAGGATGATAGGCGCAATGGCAATGATGGGAAGGCTGTTGATAAAAATAAACAGGGGCATAAGCATATCCTTCGCGTGGCGGGACCAGACAATGAGAATCGAAATCGCAATCCCAAGCGCCGAGGTAATGACAAAGGCCTGGACAAATTCAATAAGGGTTGCCGGGATGTTTACCCCCCAATGGTAATTGGCGTCGGGCTGCTTGAAAAAGAGATGGGCCAGGGCGTTTGAGGGAGAAGACAGGCGGAACTCGGGAATATGGAGGATGCGGACCGCCAATTCCCAGAACAGGAAAAAGCCGATAATCACCAGCACGGAACGGTAATTGTCCTCGATGAGGCGCGCAATTTTGCGGGACCGGGTTTTTTTTCCGGCTCCGGTTTCAGGGTTCGCCTTCATACATGTACCTTCCTGTTGTTCCAGGGCATGCACAGCTTTTCGATAATCTGAATGCACGAAAAGAGGAACAGCCCCATTACGGAAAGTAAAATGAGACAGGCAAACATGGTGGGCATATCAATAAATGCCTGAGCGTCGCGGATGAGGTATCCCAGCCCCTTTTCCGAGGCCATAAACTCCCCGACAATGGCCCCTACGACGCACATGGTGGTACTGATCTTCAATCCCGCGAAAATATAGGGCAGCGAGTTGGGAATACGGATCTTTATGAAGACCTGCAATTTTGAGGCGTTGAGATACCTCACCAGGTTTAAAAGATCTTCCTCCACTTATAAGTATGGCAAGACTTATCCCTATCACCACCGTGGCGAGGAAACTTATGCCTACCTCGGTAAAGGTTGCGCCGATATGCCTCCACCAGTGGTGCTGCCGGGCCATGGCGGGATTAAAAAGCGCCTGGAAGATTCTTACGGGCGAAGGCAGTATAAAGACCTTTATTTTGAAGAGCACGACCAAAAGCTGCCAGAGACCGAGAAAGGCTATCGTGTATAACAGCCAGGGAAGAATTTTTTTTGACCCCGGAGCTTAGGCTTCCTGCCATGCGTTATTTCCCCCGTTTGCTTCCGCGGCCTTAAAAATTTCCTCCGCCCGGTAGCCGAAGCCTTCATTGCCCAGGGAGTCAAGCCGGAGCCGCCCCCCCCTCCTGGTATAGAGCCCCGGGTGAATCCGCGCCTCGTCCTTTGAGGCTTCGGGGTAAAACTGCATGCCGTTTGATTCCACCCCCATGATGGTTCCCGCGTGGGCGCCGAGGGCGACGTGGGGAATCTGGGCAAACATGGGATTGGTCAGATCCTGCACCATGAGGGTAAAGGAAAATTCCTTTGCCCAGCAGAGCGAAAGGATCGCCCCGTTAATGGTCTTGCAGGTTTTAAGGGCGTCGCCGGTCCAGCCCAGTTCCCGGCCCATTCTGACAAAGCTACAGTCGTGGGCGCTTT
>JAITEW010000202.1 GCA_031281855.1 Treponema sp. | reverse complement strand
GCTGAGGTTTCTGAACAACTCTATTCTAAATTCAGGCCCAAAACGCTGTCTACAGGGAGGGAAAAGATGAGCCCTTCGGCGTTTGAAGCGATGCCGCAGGCCTTGCTTACAGCCTGCATGATAGGGATTTTTTTCTCCCTGCTGGTGAGCATGATGATGATTTCCTTTTCATCCTGAACAGAAACTCCGAAAAATTTGACCGGCCCTTCATGGGCCAGGCCCCGGGCGTTGATTACCGTGCCTCCTGAAGCCCCTGCTTCCCTGGCCGCAGTCATGAATTCATCGCTATACCCCTGATTTATGATCGCCAGGATGAGGTCGTTCCGTATCCGTTCCGCCTGATTTTCAAGGGTCATAGGGGATACTCCTTTTTGTTCGGATGTTATTTTTTCATTTTGATGAATGCTTTCCTTAAAAACCCGCAAAAGCGGGGTGTTGATCCCCGAAAGGGGGAGAGTAAAAGCAATACCTGCACCGCGGCTGCGGCGGCCGAGTTTTTTCCGCACTTCCCTGAGGAGTACAGGTACCAGGACTTCCTGCTCCAGGCAGATAACCACCGCCTTATCGCCGGCCCCGAGGCCCAGGAGATCGAGGACATCGGAACCGGCAGTGCCGCGGGCTTTAGTGATAAAGTGGAAGCGTACTTTTTCTTCCTCAAAAACATCGGAAAGTATCTGGACTTTGTTCCAGTCAACAATGAAGAACGCCAGCTTGAGTACAGGCGGCGCCTTGGACGGCTGGGCCCTGGTTTCGCCTCTGAATATCGGCAGCTTGAAAGGCAGCCGGAAGGACCTCCGGGACTTTTCCTTAGACATAGGCCCCCTCTTTTTTGATTGTGGTTGATTTTATATCATGATTATATGTAACATTACTAAAAATATTAGTATAGGGGTTTGGGGCAAAAATGGCGGAAAATATCGTTAATTTAACGCTCACGCTAAGACAGCAGGAACTGATCCGAAAGAATGGCTATTCTTTCTGGGAAATACGGGAAAAAACGGCCGTCTGGCCCGCCAGGGAGACCGCTTTCATCCTGGTGGATATGTGGGACCGGCACTGGTGCGCAGGCGCCACTGCACGCTGCGGGGTCCTTGCGGTAAAGATAAACCGCGCCGCCAGGGAGGCCCGGAAAAAGGGAGTGCTCATTGTCCATGCTCCTTCGGATACCATGGATTTTTACCGCTCCCAGAGCGCCAGGGAACGTTTCCTTTCAGGGCCCGCAGCCGGACCGGGGCCGGAACAGGCGCCTGTTGAGGATTACCCCCTGCCCATCGATGATTCAGACGGCGGCAGCGATACCCCGGCGCTGGACAGCTATGCGCCTAACACAAAGGTCTGGACCCGGCAGACCGAAACGATAGAGATCGATCAGGACCTGGACCTGGTGTGCGGCGACGAAGGAAAACGCCTTTTCCCCCTGCTCCGGGCCAGAGGAATCAGGCGCCTCATCTACATGGGGGTCCATACCAACATGTGCGTTCTCAACCGCTCGTTCGGCATTAAGAACGCCTTGAGAGAGGGTTTTACGCCGGTCCTTGCCAGGGACCTGACCGACGCCATGTACAACCCCGAAAAGCCGCCTTATGTAAACCATGATGAAGGCACCCGGCTGGTGGTGGAATATATCGAAAAGAAATACTGCCCTACCGTATTTTCCCCTGTGCCTGAAGAAGAACCTGTGATATAATTATTCATAATTATTCAAAACGGAGGACAAAATGGCGCAGCAAAAAAAGAACGCCGGTAAACGCTTAATCGGGACTGTCGTGCCTGTAGGGGCCCTTAGGGGGGAACGGAGTATCGGCGTAGGGGAATTCCCTGATTTGATAGAATTCGGCGGCCTTTGCGCCCGGATGGGCATTAAACTCATCCAGCTTCTGCCGGTTAACGATACGGGAAATTTCAGCGCCCCTTACTTTGCCCTTACCGCCTTTGCCCTGCATCCTGTTTACCTGCGCATAGGCGACTTGGACGAAGCTTCCGCTTACAGCGCCGATATTGAGGCAATAAAGGCCCGTTTTGATCAGGAAACCCGTTTCCCTTATGAACAGATACTCAGGGCGAAGATGGAGCTTCTGCGGAAAATATACAAGGCTAACGAACAAGAAATTGCCGGGAAAGCCCAAAAAGGCGGTTCCCTGGAGCTTTTTATCGCCGGGAATCCATGGGTTAAAGAATACGCCGTGTACCGGAGGCTGAAAGAATCAAACCAGGAAAAAAGCTGGCACGAATGGACCAGCCACAGGCAGGTTACGCCAGCGGATATCGAGGCTCTCTGGAAGGACCCCAAGTTCAAGGGCGAGCATCTTTTCTGGGCCTGGCTCCAGGAGGCCCTGGACAGGCAGTTCCATCTGGCCGCCAAAGCGGTGAGCGATATGGGTATTATTATCGAAGGGGACATCCCGATTCTGATGAACGAAGATTCCTGCGATGTCTGGGCGCATCCGGAAATTTTCCATCTGGATCTTTCAGCCGGGGCTCCTCCTGACATGTACAGCCCTGAGGGCCAGAATTGGGGTTTTCCTCTTCACAACTGGCAGGCGCAGGCAAAGGACGATTATTCCTGGTGGAGGGCGCGGCTTAAAACAGCGGGCAAGTATTACCAGGCTTACCGTATCGATCACGTACTGGGGTTTTTCCGCATCTGGGCCTCAAACCGGCATAATACTTCCGCCGTTCTGGGCCGTTATATCCCGTATGTCCCGGTAACCGGCAAAGAGCTGGAAGAGCTTGGTTTCGATAAGAGCCGCATCCGCTGGATAACGGAACCCCATGTCCCTACAGGGGAAGTGTGGAACGCCCTGCGTGCTAACTGGGGCGGCGAATTTCGGGACGCGGATATTGCCGCCGCTGCGGACCAGGTGTTTTCCCAGGTCCTGGATCGTATCGGCAGCGAAGAGCTCTGGCTTTTTAAAAAGACCATAAAAGGCGAAAAGGACATTGAAGCCCTGGATATTCACCCTGCGGCCAAAGTTTACCTGGTCAAAGCCTGGGGAAACCGCCTCTTTCTGGAATACGAAAAAGGCAAATATTTCCCTGTCTGGTTCTACCGGCATAACCGGGCTTACGCATCCCTTAGCAATGATGAGCGGGACAAGCTGGAAGCCCTTTTGAAAATCAAACAGAAGGAATCGGAAACGATCTGGGAGAAAGAAGGGGAAAAACTCCTTTCCACCCTTATTGCCGCTTCTCCCATGCTGCCTTGCGCCGAAGATCTGGGCGCTGTACCCGACTGCGTCCCCAAAGTGCTGGCAAAGCTGGGTATCCTGGGGCTCAGGGTCGTCCGCTGGCACCGGGAATGGGACGAAAAAGGCCAGCCTTACGTCCCATTCGAGGATTACCCGGAACTCAGCGTCTGCACCCCTGCGGTCCACGACAGCTCGTGCCTCCGTGAATGGTGGGACCGCGAGGCCGACCAGGACCTTTTTGCCGGGTTTATCGGTTATCCTTCGCTTCCCAAGGTCTACAACCCCGGTACGGCCAAAACTATCCTTCACCGCATCGCCGCCTCTGCTTCCCGCTACCGGGTCTTCCAGATCCAGGACCTTCTCCACCTGTCCAATAAGTGGTACGCATCTGACCCCGCGTCGGAACGTATTAACGTCCCCGGCACCTACAACGACTTCAACTGGACCTACCGCCTTCCAGCCCCTATTGCCGTGATCGCCAAAGACACGGACCTTATCAACGCCGTTTCGGAGCTGGCGGAAGTGAAGCCCCTGGAAAAGGGTAAAAAGAAAGGATGACGCAAGCGGAAGGAGTGCAATTTATAGTGTCTGTCCACAAAGTCGGTTACTTTGTGGACAGACACTATATAGGTACTTCGTAATTCCTTGTAGCATAAGGAATTACAATAACTTCATTTTCCCATTTTTTGTATTTCTTTTATTTTTAAATATTGGGACGGTGTATATATTTTTATTGTTGATTTTTTATAATCTTCTGTATTTCGTGTAATAATATAATCGATTTTATTTTCTACTGCCGTAAAATATTGTACCGCATCTTCAAAGTCATTAAATCCTGATTCCAATGCTTTTTGTATAATTTTATCATCCACATTTAATAC
>JAITEW010000120.1 GCA_031281855.1 Treponema sp. | reverse complement strand
CTGATGAAGTGCGGCTACGACGTGCTTGTCGAAGCCGGCTATCAGCCTGAAAGCGCCTACTTCGAAGTGATGCACGAGATGAAACTCATTATCGACCTGGTAAACCGCGGGGGGCTTTCGTTCATGCGCTATTCCGTTTCGGATACCGCAGAATACGGCGACTACACCACAGGCCCCAAAATCATCACCGAAGACACGAAGAACACCATGCGCCGGGTGCTCAAGGACATCCAGACCGGCGTTTTCGCACGGGAGTGGATTCTCGAAAATTCCTGCGGACGCCCTAACTTCAACCGCCTGCGGGCCATTGAAGCCGCCCACCCTATCGAAAAAGTGGGGAAAGAACTGCGCGGCATGATGCGGTGGCTGGAAAAACCGTCCGAACGCTAAGGAAGAAAGGATATGAATAGAAAGATAATCATTTTTGACACAACTTTACGGGACGGCGAACAGGCCCCGGGGTGCAGTATGAACCTCCAGGAGAAGCTGGAAGTCGCGAAGCGGCTGGAACTCCTGGGGGTTGACGTGATGGAAGCAGGTTTCCCTGTCTCAAGCCCGGGGGACCTGGAAGCGGTAAAGGCCATTGCCGGCATTATTAAGAACAGCGCCGTAGCGGGGCTTTGCCGCTGTGTGGAAAAAGACATTGACGCTGCCAGAGAGGCGCTGTCCAGCGCGGCGAGCCCAAGGGTTCATGTGTTCCTGGCTACATCGCCTATTCACATGGAGTACAAACTCAAGATGACGCCGGACCAGGTATTGGCCCAGGCGGCGGCTTCGGTGAAGTACGCCAGGAAGTTCTGCTCCGACGTGGAGTTCTCGGCTGAAGACGCCTTCAGGAGCGATCCTGATTTTGTGTGCAAAGTTTTCGGCGCCGCTATCGCGGCTGGTGCAAAGACGGTGAATTTCCCCGACACTGTGGGCTACGCCATGCCCGGTGAATTCGGGGGGCGGATAAAGTACATCAAGGAACACACGCCGGGTATGGAGAAGGCGAAGCTTTCGGTGCATTGCCACAACGACCTGGGCCTTGCGGTTGCCAACAGCCTGGCGGCCATTGAGGCCGGTGCGGACCAGGCCGAGTGTACGGTGAACGGCATCGGCGAGCGGGCCGGAAACGCATCCCTTGAGGAGATCGTTATGACCCTGCGGGTGCGGAAAGATTATCTCAAAGCTGACACCGGGATTGACACTACCCAGATCTACACCGCGAGCCGCCTGGTGAGCCAGGTAACAGGGGTCAAGGTCCAGCCCAACAAGGCTGTCGTAGGAGACAACGCTTTTGCCCACGAAGCGGGCATACACCAGCACGGGGTGCTGGTCAACAGGGCTACTTACGAGATCATGACCCCTGAGTCCATAGGGATCCCCAAAAACCGCATGGTTCTGGGCAAGCACTCTGGCAAGCACGCCCTGGAAGACCGCCTCAAAGACATGGGATTCAGCGTAGACGCCAAAACCCTGGGGATAATTTTTTCCCAGTTCAAGGATCTGGCGGACAAGAAGAAAGCCGTAAGCGACAGGGACATTGAAGCCCTGGTCATGGGCGCCGCAGCGGCGGTCCCTGAAACCTGGAAGCTCGACGACTGGGCGGTGAACACCGGTTCGGCCCTGGGGGCCAGCGGCACAATCAGGCTTAAGCACAAAGACGGGGCAACGCAAAAAGAAGTCTCAATGGGCGACGGCCCTGTGGACTCTATCTTTAAGGCTATCAACAACATTGTAGGCAAAGAACCTGAACTAGAACTATACGAAATCGGGGCCATTACCGGAGGCTCATCCTCCCAAGGGGAAACTATGGTGAAAATCTGCTGGGACGGCAGGCACTACAACGGCCGCGGTGTTTCTACCGACATAGTGGAATCGTCGATAAAAGCGTACATCTCGGCCATCAACGCCATGGAATGGGAACTGGCCGCCCAAAAGCCTGAACAGGAGGGATAATGAGCGGGACTCAGCAGGGAACTTCTATCGAGGTTCTTGACACCACCCTGCGGGACGGGGCGCAGGGAGAGGGTATCACCTTTTCGGTACAGGATAAGCTGGCTGTAGTCAGGGCCCTGGACGAGCTGGGAGTAGCCTGGATAGAAGCAGGGAACCCAGGGAGCAATCCCAAGGACATGGAATTCTTCCGCCTCGCAGGCAGCCTCAAGCTGGAGAACGTAAAACTCTGCGCCTTCGGTTCTACCCGCAAAAAGGGCCTAAAGACCCCGGAGGACCCCCAGGTGCTGAGCCTGCTCAGGGCCGAAACCGGAGGGGTGGTGATCTTCGGCAAAACCTGGGACCTCCATGTTACCGAAGTCCTCAGAGCTGAGCCTGAAGAGAACATCGCCATGATCGCCGAGACCGTGGCTTTTGCCAAACAAAAGGGCCGCACCGTTATCTACGACGCCGAGCATTTCTTCGACGGCTTCGCGGCCAACAGGGACTACGCGCTGGCTACGATAAAAGCCGCAGCAGAGGCCGGCGCGGACCGGGTGGTCCTCTGCGACACCAACGGCGGGACTTTCCCTGACGCCGTCGCCGAAGGGGTAAAAGCCGTAAGCGCCGCGCTCGGGCTTGCGCTTGAAGGGGATCAAAACACCGGAAGCCAAGCGGCCGGCCTGCTGCTGGGCATCCATGCCCACAACGATGCCGATATGGCCAGCGCCAACACCGTGGCTGCCGTACGCGCCGGATGCCGCCACGTACAGGGGACCCTCGTGGGCTTCGGGGAACGCTGCGGAAATACGAGCCTTGCCGCCCTGATCCCGAGCCTGGAGATCAAGCTGGGATTCAGGTGCCTTCCGGAAGGGAAGCTGGAACAGATTTCCAACCTTACCCGGAAAGTGGCGGAAATCGCCAACGTAGCGGTCCCCGACAGCCTGCCCTATGTAGGGGCCCACGCTTTCGCCCACAAAGCCGGCATGCACGCAGACGGCATTCTGAAGATCAGCCGTTCCTTCGAGCACATAGATCCGGCGCTGGTGGGAAACGACCGTCATTTTCTTATGAGCGAAGCAGGGGGCCGTTCCGCCATTGCCGAACGGGTGAAGAAGATCGATCCGGCTATCACCAAAGATCATCCTGTTACCGCCGCTTTGGCGTCGAAGCTGAAAAACATGGAAGCCCAGGGCTGGCAGTTCGAAGGCGCAGACGGCAGCTTTGAACTCCTGGTACGCCGGGAACTGGGCCGTTACAAACCCCTTTTCCGCATTGAAGCCTACCGGGTCGTGAGCGAACACCCTACAGGGGAAACCATCGCCTGCGCCCATGCCTGGGTCAAGGTGCTGGTAGACGGGCAGCACGAAATCGCCGCAGCAGAAGGAGACGGTCCGGTAAACGCCATGGACGGCGCGCTCAGGCGGGCCCTCAGGCACTTCTACCCTGAACTGGAACAGGTCCGGCTGTCGGATTACAAGGTCCGGGTCATCGACGGAAACGCCGCCACTGCCGCCAAGGTCCGGGTTCTTATCCAGTCCACCGACGGCGGCCAGACCTGGACCACCGTAGGCGTCAGCGAAGACATCATCGACGCCAGCCGGGCGGCCCTGGTGGATTCAATTGAGTATAAGCTGATCCGCGACATTGAACGCCGGTTCAAGGCTTACTTGTAAAAGGAGATTAAAGAAGTGAACTGTTCAATAGCGTTAGTACCCGGCGACGGGATTGGGCCCGAAGTGATGGCCTGGGCCGCTGAAGTCCTGGACGCCGCTGGGGACAAATACGGCCATGTGTTTAACTACGTGGAGCTTGAAGCCGGAGGGGGGGCTATCGACAGTACCGGGGAACCCCTGCCCGCGGAAACCCTCGAGGCAGCCAAGCAGTGCGACGCCCTACTCCTGGCCGCAGTAGGCGGACCCAAGTGGGATACCCTGCCGGGACGCCTGCGGCCTGAACGGGCCCTCCTGGGACTGCGCTCAGGCCTCGGGGTATTCGCCAACCTGCGGCCGGCGGCCCTGCTGCCCCAGCTTAAAGCGGCGTGCCCCTTAAAGGACGAGGTCCTGGCGGCAAGCCATCCTGAAGGGAAGGCGGCCTTCGACCTGCTCATAGTC